>JBAUHD010000087.1:0-5721 GCA_049680085.1 Acidobacteriaceae bacterium | reverse complement strand
TTTCCGCTCGCGTCCGTCGCCTCAATATGGATCGCCACCGGCAGGTTCATCCACGCAACGTAGGGAACAATCGTCGTCTCCAGCCCCGCCGCCCGAAACTTCGCCGCCACAAACTGCGCCGTCGCGTAATCTTCCTTCGACCCCGCAATGTGCGGAGCCGCCGTCAGTGTCTTCAAATCCTCTCCGGCCAGTTTCGCGCTGGGCACCGCCATGAATGCGGAATCAACTTTGGCCTGCGTGGAAAAATCCTTGTAGCCAAAGAAAGATGTGGGCGCGCTCTGCGCCGTCGCAACCACCGGCGCAAGAACCAGAAGAGACAGGCATTTCCGAAAATCGGGCACAGGCAACTCCGGATGAAAGGAACCGTCCCAGCATACAACTGCCGCTTCCCTTGCGCCCGCCCCAACCGTACAATAATAAGAGAAGCCCGCGCATCAGCGGCACGAAGGAGTCGAGCGAATGTATCCAGAAATCATGGTCGTACCGATGAGAGAAGAACTCACGCAGGCAGGCATCAAGGAAACGCGGACCCCGGAAGAAGTGGACGCCGCACTCTCCCAACCCGGAACCACGATGCTCGTCGTGAACTCCATCTGCGGATGCGCCGCCGGCAGAATGCGCCCCGCCGTTCGCGTTGCCCTGCAAAACGCCGTGCTCCCCGACCAGTCCATCACCGTCTTCGCCGGACAGGACACCGAGGCCACCGACCGCGCGCGCGGCTATTTTGAAGGCCAGCCGCCGACTTCTCCCGCCATCGCCATTCTGCGCGACGGCAAGCTCGTTTACCTCATGCAACGCTTCATCATCGAATCGAATCCGCCCCAGGCCATCGCCCAGGAACTCTCCCGCGCCTTCAACGAACTCTGCACCAAAACCACGGCCTGAAGCGGAATGCAGCTTCAGAATGCCGCGTTTTTGCCACTGCCAAACCGCGGGTCTTGCTGAGCAAGCGCCTGGCGCAACGCGAAGAATCCGCGGTTGTTGCAGCCCATCTACGCCCGACCAGCGGGAGGATCACAAACCTGCATCATCGGAGTGCGCCGAAGGCGCGGTTGCCTGGACGGCCAGTCCCCTTCAGCTCCGCCGCCGCGCCACCTGCTCATACACCCCAACATAATCCGCTGCCGGCCCATCCCAGGAAAACTTTTTTGCCATCCCGTTCCGCATAATCCGCGTCCAGCTTTCCTTATCATCCCGAAAAATTTCCAGCGCCCGCTCGAGCGCGGCATAAAAATCCTCCGCCGTCTGCTCCGCGAACTTGAATCCCGTGCCGGTCCCGGCCGCTTCGTCCCATTCCTCCACCGTGTCATCCAGCCCGCCCGTCGCGTGGACCACCGGAACCGTCCCATATTTCATGCTGTAAATCTGGTTCAGCCCGCAGGGCTCGTAGCGTGACGGCATCAGAAAAATGTCCACGCCCGCCTCGATCTTGTGCGCCAGCGTCGCGTCGTACGCGATTTTGATGGCCGCCTTGCCCGCGTACTGGTCCTGAATCTTCCGGAACAGCCCTTCGTAGTAAGGCTCGCCCGTGCCCAGCGCGACAAGAAACACATCCTGCGCCAGCAGCTCAGGCGCAATCTTCGCGATCAGGTCAAAGCCCTTCTGCGTCGCAAACCGAGACACGATGCCCAGCACCGGCGTCTCGTCCTTCACCTGCTCCGCGCCAAAGGCGTGCAGCAGATCACGGCGGCACTCTCGCTTGCCCGTCAGGTCCTCCGGCGTGTAGTGCGCGGCAATGTGATGGTCCGTCGCCGGGTCCCACTCTTTATAATTCACGCCGTTCAGAATGCCGTGCAGGTCGCCGGCCCGCTTCCGCAGCGCGCCGTCCAAGCCCTCGCCAAACTCCGGCGTCTGAATCTCCTCCGCGTACTTGCGGCTCACCGTCGTAATGGCATCGGCGAAAACAATGCCGCCCTTCAGATAATTGAACCGGTCGAAGTGCTCCACGCGGTCCATCGTGAAAATCTCCCACGGCAGCAGCAGCCGCTCCGTCGTCTGCGGCGGGAACAGCCCCTGATAGCCCGCGTTGTGAATCGTCAGCACCGTGCCTGTACTCCGCAGCGCGGGGTCAAAGGAGTAGACCGTCCGCATGTAGACCGGAATCATCGATGTCTGCCAGTCATGGACGTGAAAAATATCCGGCACGCCGAGTTGCTTCACCGCCTCCAGCACGGCACGCGAAAACAGCCCGAAGCGCTCCCAGTTGTCCGGGTAGTCTCCCGTCGGGGTCCCATACAGCGATTCGCGGTCGAACATCTCCGGGCAGTCCACAAAATAAACCTGCACGCCGTCGTGTGTCCCGCCATCCAGAATCGTCGCGAACCGGTTGTAATACTGGAACGGAATCGTCACGCTGCGCACCGCCACTTTTTTCTCCGGCGCGCGCTCCCGCACCTGCCGGTAATAGGGCAGGTACACGGTCGCCCGATGTCCCAGCTTCACAATCTCGCGCGGCACCGCGCCCACAACCTCGGCCAGGCCGCCCGTTTTCACATAAGGAACGCATTCAGACGCGGCAAAAACGATGTGCATGGAAAACGTGCTCCGTTCATTTCTCTTTATGATGCAATCAGAGGGTTAAGCTCGCGCAGGCAGCAAGCCGCAAAGCTTGAGTCTATCGCTTTTCCGGCCGCCATCGCGCGGCTGCAAGGGCGATTCGTGAGGAAGATTGAAGCGCAAACCGAAACTGGGACAAAATTTTCTCATCGATTCCGCCGCCGCGTCCGCCATTGCCGATGCGCTCGGCGATCTATCGCAGCAAACCGTAGTCGAAATCGGTCCCGGCGCCGGAGCCATCACCGCACTCCTCGCTCCGCGCGTGCGCCGCCTCATCGCCATCGAGCTTGACCGCGCTCTCGCCGCGCAACTCCAAACGCAATTCCCCTCAGTCGCGGTGCTCCAGGCCGACATCCTCACCGTGGACCTTGGCGCGCTACGCAGCGGCGAGGAAAAGCTCCGCGTCATCGGCAATCTTCCTTACTACATCACCTCGCCGATCCTCACCCATCTTTTCCAGCATCACGCGGCCATCGCCACCGCCGTCGTCATGATGCAGCGCGAAGTCGCCGTCCGCGTCGCCGCCGCGTCCGGCTCCAGCGATTATGGAGTCCTCTCCGCCACCACCCAGCTCTACGCGCGCGTTGAGCGCGTGCTCGACCTGCCGCCCTCCGCCTTCGTGCCCCCGCCCGAAGTGCATTCCACCGTGCTCCGCCTCACCATGCGTCCGCGCTTCGCCGAGCTTGGACTCCAACCGGAAGCCTTTCTCGCGTTCCTCCGCAAATCTTTCGCCCAAAAACGAAAGACCCTCGCAAAAAACCTGCGCGCCGCCGGATTCAATCCCGGCAGCATCGCGCAAGCCCTGCAAGAGTCCGCAATCCCCCCAACCGCCCGCGCCGAAGAAATCGACCTCGAACGCATGGCCGCGCTCTGGAAGCATCTCGCGCAGAAGTAAAGCTATTCGCTCTCGCCGACTACCTTGAAGGTTTCTGTCTTATTGTCGGGAAACAGGATTTCGTACGTCTGCTCTCTAAAATGCCCTTGTTTTTCAATGCTCTTCTTTACCTTGGCTTTGTAATTTCCGAGTTCGAGCAGCCCGTATTTAGACCCAGCTTCCAACTGGAGCTTCTTCCCATCGATCAGAACATCCAACTCCTGGAAAACTTCTCCGTCCTTAACTCCGCCGGCGTGCATCAGATACGACCGCGCAACATGCACCGTCAGCGGATAGTCCGCCGGTTTAGCCTGCGACCATACGGACACAGAGCACAGCAGCAAAGCGGCAAATGCAAGTGTCTTCATAATCCCTTTCAAAACCATTCGTCAGCCTAGTGCCGTCCCCGCCCCGCCGGGGCAGGCGCTGGAGCCGGAGCCGGATGAAACGCCGGAGCCGGAGTCGAATGAAACGCGGGCGACGGAGCCGGATGGAATGCCGGAATCCGCACTGGCTGCGGAGCAGGACGGAACACCGGAGCCCGCGTCGGCGGCGGGCGAAACGCCGGAATCCTCACTCCGCTAGCAGGCGCGGGATGCCCTTGCTCGCCAAATCCACGGCGCGCCTGATATCCAGGCCGCACCACCGGACGCTCCGCATCCGGCGAACTCCGATACACCGGGCCCATAGAAACAGACCCGTTATAAACGCCTTGCAAGCCCTCGCCGTTGTCGATCTGCCGTGCCGTCGAGAAGCCATCGCCCAGCGGCCCTCGCTCCGGCGGATGAATCTTCGCCTCCACCGGCCTGATGTTCTGCCCGTCGTAAAACAGCATATGCGGCTTCACCTTGCTCACGCCGGTCGGGCGAATCTGCTGCGTAAATGACCCGCCGCGGTTCACCGCGATCAGCCCCGGATGCTGCACCGGCCCATGATGCGGATGGTCCACCGGATTCCGTCCCGGCAGATGAATATGCGCCGGCCGCCGCGGGCACCGGTAGCCCGCGGGCACATTCCAGATCGTCCCGTACGGATACCACCCCATGCCAACCCCAGTGCCGCCCCATCCGCAGTTGCCTGGAAACCACATCCACCCAAACCCGTCAAACCAGCTCCACGCGCCGCAGTGGTACGGCCACCATCCCCACGAGTAGCCTGAAATCCACGTATACCCGATGCCGCTGTAGTAGCCCCAGGCGCCCAGCCCGTAGGGGTCCCAGTCCTGCCCCACGCCCGAGGGCGACCACCCCATCCCATATCCGGGAACGTTGTACCAGTCGCCGTTCGCATCCAGATCGCTCCATGCCGGATTATCCGGCTCCGCCGTGCTCGACCGTGCGTCCGTCTCGCTCGTGTCAAGCTCGGCCAGCGCCTCGTCGCGGTCTGAATTCCACTGGTCCCAGGAGTTTGCCGTCACACTCTGCGCGAGCTGGTACTCGTCCGCGTTCTGCGGATCAAACTGTACGGACTGATCCGTATTCACATCCATGGCGAGGTTTTCGTCATCGCTCACGTGTACGCTGCCGTGCATCACCGCCAGCTCAACCTGCGGATGATCCAGGTCCAGCCGGAAAATACTGCCATCCAGCGGAACAACCTTGTCCCGCCCAAACTGGACCGTATACTGCCCCGCGTGCCCATCCAGCTCGTAATACGTAAGCCCGGAATCGGCTTCGATCCCCGTCACCGTCACTCCGCTGTCATCGCGGCTCAACTGCGTTAGCGTGATTGAGCTGTTCGGCGTCACGCGGGCCACGCTGCCGTCTTCAAACTGCACCTCGGCCCGACCGTCCTGCGCTGTCACCAGCTTCATGCCCTGTACAAGCGGCATGTTCAACTCCGCCTGCTGGAAGGAGACGTTCCCGCCCTCGAGCACCTTGACCGAACCCTCCACCGCGCTCAACCGCACCGCGCGAACCTGGCTTTCAGGAGCAGCCTGCTGAAGCGTGGGCGAGGATTGCTGAAGCACCTGCGACTGATCCGGCGGAGGCGCGGGAGGCATCGCCTGGTCCTGCGCGGCGGCAAAGCCTGCCGTCGTCAGGCAAACCACCAAAGCCAGAATCCATTTCATCCCATTGGCTCGCATCCCGCACCCCCTTGGCCCGCAAAGCTCCTCAATCAGCGGAGCGTTCCTAACCTTAACAACGTGGAGCAGCGAAGAAAAGTTTCGCTCCGCCAATCTTTTACGACATTCGCCGCAAGGCCGCCAAGCCCTTACCCGTAGATGATTAAGGAACCGGCGTCGATTCAGAAAGCACCGCCCGGGCGCGGGCGCGGGCGCGCGTCATCAC
>JBAUHD010000086.1:0-4753 GCA_049680085.1 Acidobacteriaceae bacterium | reverse complement strand
CGCGACATCGGCAGCCAGGAAATCTACGCCCTCGACACAAAATTTCCCCAATAGTTTCCGTGCCACGAACGCCAACTCCCTCCCGCCCCGGACATCGCGCCCTCTGGAAGCTCCATCCCACCGAGATAGGAGCGTGCCTTGGCGAATGCCCCCAACCAGCCTCCAGGAGACCGCGACCGGGTCGCCCACGAAACCCGCGCCCGCGCGCAAGGCGTCTATATCCACCCCACGCAAATCCAGACCCAACCAGCCCGACCAGCCCAGCCCTGAATCCCGGCACCAAAAGGAGCATTCCCATGGCCGCCTCCCCCCAAAATCCAGACCCCCGCAAGCGCGATAACGTCCACCCCATCAGGGAAGCCCGCCGCGTCGACCGCGAAGTCGGCGGCGGCATTCGTTATGCATGGACGTGGATCTGGGTATGGCTTGTGATTCTCGCCTTCTTCGTCGCCATCGTCTGGTTCGGCGGATGGGGCTGGGCGGGCCACGGCGGATGGTGGTGGGCCAATCGCAGCGTCGGCGTACAGCCCGTCGCCAATCCCACCGGCCCCGGTCTCGCCGCCCTCACCGCGACCAATAAGCAGCCGTTCATCGGCGGCCCCTTCAATGTCCGCGGCGTTCCCGTCCAGACCGTCGTCAACGACCACGCACTGTGGATCGGCGAGAACAACCGCGGCTCCATGCTCGTCGTCCTCACTGGAGCCAACAACACCGTCGCCAACGCCAACATCGCGCAAGGCGACCCCATCAACGTGACCGGCACGGTGCGGAAGGCTCCCGACACCGCCGCCGCCAGGCAGCAGTGGTCCCTCACCGACGACGACGCCAACCTCCTTGAGCGCCAAGGCGCCTACATCCAGGCCACCGCGGTGCTGTCCGGCCATCCCTGAATGCCACAGAATGCCCCCATGCAGGATTTCGACCTGGCCTCCTCAGCTCCGCTCTCACCCTGAGCCCTAAGCCCTGAGCCCTGAGCTCTGAGCCCTGAGCCCTGTATCCTGAAAGAGTGAGCCCCACCCCCGCCCATCAGAATTTTCCCGTCCTGTTCACCCCCGAACAGATCGCCCGGCGCACCGCCGAGCTCGGCCGCCAGATCGACGCCGAATTCGCCGGCCAGAGAGTCGTCCTCGTTGGCGTATTGAAGGGAGCGGCCATCTTTCTCGCCGACCTCGCCCGCGCCATCACCCTGGACTGCACCTTCGACTTCGTAGCCGTCTCCAGCTACGGCAAGGCCCAGCGCTCCACCGGGGCCGTCAAGCTCATCAAGGATCTCGACCACCCCAGCGAGGGAAAAAATATCATCCTCGTCGAAGACATTCTCGACACCGGACTCACCGTCGCCTTTCTCCGCAAGCTTCTGCTCCAGCACAAGCCCCGCGCCCTCAAAATCGCTACGCTGCTCGACAAGCCCTCGCGCCGCATCGAAAAAATCGACGCCGACTACATCGGATTCACCATCCCCAACCACTTCGTCATCGGCTACGGCATGGATTTCTCCGAGCGCTACCGCAACCTGCCCGACATCCGCATCATGCCCCCCGGCTGTCCAGAGTAAAGTCCAGAGTAAAGGCCGCACCCCGGCCCTCGAACCAATCCACAAGGAGTTCCACCAAGCATGATAGTTTCCCCACCCCGTCCGCTGTTTGCGCAGCCTCAACCTGAATCCCACGAGGGAGTCTAATAAGCATGACCACCCCCATCCTGGAAGCAGTCCGCGCCGCCGCGCCCGAAAAACAATCTCACCCCCCGAAAATCTACGAGGCCCAGGCCGTCGCCGACTCCGCTCTCGCCAGCCGCCAGTCGCTGGCCTCCGTCATCGACCACACCCTGCTCAAGCCCGAGGCCAGCCGCGAGCAGGTGCTTCGACTCTGCGCCGAAGCCGCCCAGTACCGCTTCGCCTGCGCTATGGTCAACCCCATCTGGGTCGCCACCGCCCACGCCGCGCTCGACGGAACCGGCGTCCCTGTCGGCGCGGTCATCGGCTTCCCGCTCGGCGTCAGCCTCCCCACCACCAAGCGCGAAGAAGCCGAAGCCCTCCTCAAAGCCGGAGCCCGCGAGCTTGACATGGTGCTCAACCTCGGCCTTCTCAAGTCCGGCGAAATCTCCCTCGTCGACGCCGACATCCGCGGGGTCATCGCCCTCGCCCACGACGCCGGAGCCATCGTCAAAGTCATCCTCGAAACCTGCCTCCTCTCCCTCGAAGAAAAAATCCTCGCCTCCGAAATCGCCTGCGCCGCCGGAGCCGACTTTCTCAAAACCAGCACCGGCCTCTCCACCGCCGGAGCCACCACCGGCGACGTCGCCCTGCTCCGCGGAGTCGCCGGCTCCCGCTGCGGCGTCAAAGCCTCCGGAGGCATACGCACCCTCGCCGACGCCCGCGCCATGCTCGAAGCCGGAGCCAACCGCCTCGGCGCCAGCGCCGCCGTCGCCATCGTCCAGGAACTCGATTGATCCTCCAAATTCATTTTTTGGGATGTCATTCCGAGCGAAGCCGAGAGACCTGCATTCATTTTTTGTCATCCCGAGCGAAGCCGAGGGACCCGCACTTTTTTTGGATTGTCATCCCGAGCGAAGTTTGGCGCGATGCGCCAAACGCAGTCGAGGGACCCGCACTTCGCCCCGCTCTGCACAGATTTGCAGAACCTAAACGCGATATCATGGCTCTCACCACTTAGAAACCCGTGACCGACGATCCTACCCACGTCTTCGAGGGCGACTACCGCCCCACCGCGTCCGCCGCAGCCCCGGCCGCGGCGCAGCCCCGCGTCGATCCCCTCCAGCTCGAATTCCTCATGGGCATCGCCGACGCGCTCAACACCACGCTCGACCTCCAGACCCTCCTCAAGCGCACCGCCGACCTCGTACGCGCCGTCATCGACTACCGCATCTTCGCCATCATGCTCATCAATGACCGCACCAACGATCTCCGCATGAGATTTCAGACCGGCCACACCTCCGACATCGAGCGCGTCCGCGTCAAGCTCGGCGAAGGCGTCGTCGGCCAGGTCGCCCAGCAGCGCCAGGCCATCCTCATCAACGACGTCACCAAGGTGGACAACTACATCAACGCCAACCCCCAGGTCCGCTCCGAGCTCGCCGTCCCCCTCATCGTCAAAAACCGCCTCATCGGCGTCATCGACATCGAGTCCGAGCACGTTGATTTCTTCAAGCCCGAGCATCTCCACCTGCTCCAGCTCACCGCCTCGCGCATCGGCCAGGCCATTGAAAATGCCCGCCTCTACACCCGCGTCGCGCGCCAGGCCCAGACCCTCGAAGTCCTCAACGAAATCAGCCGCGAGCTCACCTCCATTCTCGATCCCGATGAGCTGCTCCAGCGCATCAGCCAGCTCCTCCGCCGCATCATCGACTTCCAGATGTTCTCCATCTGGCTCGTCGACGAGCACGAGCGCGTCCTCCAGAACCAGTTCGCCCTCCGCTTCGGCGAGCGCATCCACCCCGAGGAAAAACTCCCGCTCGACATCGGCCTGGTCGGCGCCGCCATCGCCGCTCGCCGCCTGGTCCGCGTCGGCGACGTGCGCAAAGACCCGCGCTACGTCATGACCAATCCTGAAACCCGTTCCGAAATGGCCGTCCCCCTCATCTACAAGGGCAAGGTCATCGGCGTTCTCGACCTCGAACACACCCGCGCCCACTCCTTCAACGAGGACCACGAGCGAGCCCTCTCCACCCTCGCCGGACAAGTCGCCATCTCCATCGAAAACGCCCGCCTCTACCAGCGCGTCACCCAGCAGGAGCAGCGCCTCGAACGCGACATGGCCATGGCCCGCGAGGTCCAGCTACGCCTCCTGCCGCCCGTCCGCCCCAAGCACGGCAACGCCGAATTCTCCGCCCGCTTCATCCCCGCCCGCACCATCGGCGGAGACCTCTACGACCTCATTCAGTACGACCCCAACCGCTCCGCCGTCGCCCTCGGAGACGTCAGCGGCAAGGCCGCGCCCGCCGCCCTCTACGCCGCCCTGGTCAGCGGAATCATGCGCACCGCCGCCAGCCTCGCTCTCTCGCCCTCCGCCCTGCTCAAGTCCCTCAACGACTCCCTCCAGGACCGCAAGCTCGACTCCCAATACGTCGTCATGCTCTACGCCGTCTGGAACGATGAAAACCGCACCCTCCAGGTCGCCAACGCCGGAGCCACCCAGCCTCTCATCTGTCGCAGCGGCCAGGTCGAAACCATCAAGGCGGAAGGCTTCCCCCTCGGCCTCTTCCCCAACGTCGAGTACGAGGAATTCTCCCTCTCCACCCAGCCCGGCGACTCCCTCATCTTCTTCAGCGACGGCATCACCGACGCTGAAAACGACAAGGGAGAAATGTTCGGCGACGACCGCCTCAAAACCGTCGTCCAGAAGAACCACCAGAAGTCCGCCTCCAAAATCGCCGACGCCATCCTCTCCGAAGTCGGCAAATTCCAGCACGGCAAAGAACACTTCGACGACGAAACCGTCGTCATCCTCAAAGTCCTGTAAGCGACTCTGCTCCCCTTAGCGGGTGCCCCATGTCTCGCTTTTGAGACATGGGAGCGATGCCGGACAAACCGTCTCAAAAGCGGTTCACCACAAAACCTGTCAAGAGGTACACCCATTAACCCACACAGTATCAGCAACATAAAAATGCATTTGATTTATTCCAACCTGCTAAACTAAAAGAGTAGCCAAAAATTCAGCAACAAGAAGGCGCAGCCCAAAAGCTGCGCCTTTCTTTTTTCAAAACCCATGCCCCACCCCACGCGATGTCATCC
>JBAUHD010000085.1:0-4864 GCA_049680085.1 Acidobacteriaceae bacterium | reverse complement strand
ACTGATCCTGTAAACAAAGGACTTAGCTTGGGGGCACGTCGCAAGATCCTCATTCCAGAGCAGTTACTTGCATGATCCTCTAAATAAAAGAGTTAGCTCACACACACTGCGGAGGTTTCTGGTTTGGCTGGAAGGTTGGTGTCTGGCAGTGCTTTCCCCACTCAAGCAAGCTTGAGTGGGCCACCCGGTCGTGGGTGTCTGCCGTGCCGGATTTTTCCTGTTTTTGTAACTTGATCCTGAAAACAAAGGACTTAGCTGGAACGCTCCTGTAAAATATTCATTCCAGACGGGTTGTTCGCATGATCCTCAGAACAAAAGAGTTAGCCTTGTGGCTGGGATTTAGACATTTTCCCCTATTACCAGTATAGCTTTTCAGGCGTAAATCAAATGCATGGCTCGGGCCGGAAATTTTCTCTTTGGAATCAGTGAGTTGTTGGTGGTTCGGGGTTGGGAGGCCCTTGACAGAATTTCGGCGGCTAGAATCGGTCTATGCATGATGTGGTGGTGTATTCGCGCGCGGGATGCCATTTGTGCGACGTGGTGAAGGCGACGCTTTCGTCGATGCGGGGCAAAGCTGCGGAGCAGGGGGCCGATTTTGCGTGGCGCGAGGTGGACATTGACGCCGATCCGGAATTGCGGCGGAAGTATAACGAGGAGGTTCCGGTGGTGGTGATTGATGGGAGGAAGGCGTTCAAGTATCGGATGAGCGAGCGGGAGTTTTTAAGGGCTTTGAAGGGGAGATAGGCGACACTCCATGACGGGGAATGGCCAAGAGACAAGTGGGCCACTTGGGTTTTCTATTCAACCATTCAAGCCGAAAGATGGCATGTTGGGCACCTGACATGAGGTGAGGTTATTTTTGGACGGCCATCCGCGTCGGTCCAAAACTTTGCAAGGTGTGAAGGCGGCAGTCATCGAAGAATGCCTTCGATCCCCAAACATCCTTATCCCAGTTATCGCCGATTTCCTCGAATGCCTGTCGCGCTGTTCGATCGTCGGCGACACGCAGGGCGAGGAAGGCGAGTGCATTGTGCTCGAAGTTGTTCGTGCCGTACAAGCGCTCCACCGCGGCGTATCCTTTTCGAATGCGCGGCCATGACATGGCAGCGCGCGAGTTGCGACAATCGCAGCGCTCAATGATGAGAATGTACTCGGCGACGAGAAAATACGTCGCGTCGCCCTGTGTCCCGCCAATTCTGTCTGCAATCTTCTCAGCGAAATCTTCGGTATCGCCCGGCTGCCCGTACCATTTAGGCAGAAGGTAATCCGCCATGAGGCGCGCAGGGTAGAAGTATTCCGGCTCTTTCTTCAGGGCCTCGTCAGCAAGGGCATCGGTTTGGGCGCGGTTCCAGCCTTGTGCGGAGGCGACCGTGAGCATGGCGTCATACCACTCAGGATCATCGTGTCCCATTTTTCCTTCCTGCTCCAGCACCTCGCGTGCCTGCTGGATGCGCTCTTTGAAGAGGTTCCAGCCTTCCGGCGCAACGGTATGGGCCAAGCCGTTGCCGCGCGCTTTCCAGGCGAAGTTCTCATATGCATCCGCCAACGCGATACGCGGCGTAGGAGATGAGGGGTCGCGGCGCATCCACTCTCGCAGGCCTGCGATTTGAGTTTCCCATGCCGCATCGGTTGGTGTATTCGAGCGAGTCGTGCTGAGGATGGTGTAGATGACGTGCAGTTGCCAACCGCCGCCTTGAAAACGCAATCGTCGGCTGCGCAGCCGATTGGCAATTGCATCCAGCGTGGCCCAAGCGTGGTTGTCGAAAAGACCGCGCCATTGCAAGCGGAGCTTGCGCTCAGTCGCTACATTAGTTATGGAGTTCGCCGCCGTGGCATGAATACTTTGTGCAACTAACGGTGTAGCTGGGGGCCGGGGAGACACCGCAAATGCGGAAAGCGGAGCAACAAGAAGCGCAGTTGCGAACATTCCGGCAGACCGCCAGCGGAAAGGCAACATGGAGACACCTCCGGCAACACAAAAAATCGCGAAATTTCGCGAGTCAACAATATCAAGCGAGGCAGGCTAGAACAAGATAATTTCGACCGAGATTTGCGCCGCTGTAGAGTTGCCGCGTGCAGAGAAACCGAAGGTCCTTCGCTGCGCTCAAGATGATATCGGGTGAAGTTGGGTGAGTGTATATGTGGCGAGGATGGAGAAAATGCAGGTCCCTCGGCTGCGCTCGGGATGACAATCTCTCTTTAGTGGGTGGACGAACTCTCTTCAAGGGGAGGATGAAGCTTTTTTCTATTCCTCGGCGGCGAGTTGGTGGCGGAGGTCGGCGCCTCGGATCCAGAAGATGACGTCGGTGGCGATGTTGGTGGCGTGGTCGGCGATTCGTTCTAAATTGCGGGAGATGATGATGGCCTGGAGGGCCTGGGCGGCGCAGTCGGGACGCTGCTGGATGATCTTCAGCAAGTCGGCGTGGGCGAGGCGGTTCATGTGGTCGATTTCGTCGTCCATGTCGCGGACCGATTCGGCGAGAGGGGCGTCTCCCTTGAGCAGGGAGCGGATCGAGGTGCGGATCATGCGGGAGGCGTAGTTGCCCATTTTGAGGATGTCGACGGGGAGCTCGGTGGGCTGGTCCTTGAGCAGGGTGAGGGTGCGGAGGGCGATGCTCATGGCCTGGTCGCCGATGCGCTCAAGGTCTCCATTGATGCGGATGACGGCGAGGATGAAGCGCAGGTCAATGGCCATGGGCTGCTCCTTGGCGAGCAGGTCGTAGGCCCTCTCATCGACCTCGCGCTGGGCGGCGTTGATGGCGGTTTCGTTTTCGCGGACGTATTCGCAGAGCGCGGCGTCACGCTGGAGGTAGGCCTCAACGGAGGACTCGACCGCCTGCTGGGCGAGGGCGGCCATGGCGAGGAGCCGCTCTTTGAGTTCGGCGAGCTGCTGATGGAAGTGGATACGGGGCAAATTTCTAACCTCGACTTATTTTGCACCATTGATTGCCAAGGAGCGATGAACAATCGGATGAGATGGTGTGGGTGGGAACGGCGCATCCTGCCCCAGGTCTCTTTCGAGACCTTCTACAGGCACCCAGTATCGCGGCGCTCGAAAGAAACCGCAGGTCCCTCCGCTGCGTCCGCTTCGCGGACTTCGGTCGGGATGACAAGATTTCGAGGAGCGCGCGGAAGAGGACCGGCTTTCGCTAGGCTAATTTTTCTTCGGCCTGACGGGCGGCTTCGTAGATTTGATCGAAGGATTCTACGGCGTAGAGGACCTTTTGCATTTCCGAGACGAGGAACTTCTGGTTGAGGACCTGGTCTAAATTGAAGTCGCGGATTTCGGGGCCTGCGCCGGTTTTGGGGCCTTCGATGACGTGCGTGGCTTCGCCGTGCGAGGAGATGAGTCCGCTGCCGTAGAGCTTGATTTCGCCTCGCTGGCGAATGACGCCGAACTCGACGGTGAACCAGAAGAGGCGGCCCATCTGCTCGAGCTTGTCTTTGTCGGCGGGGGTGTCGGTGAGGGCGGCGCAGACGCGGCCGTAGTGCTCGAGGAAGTCGGCGAAGACGGGGTGGGCGTGCATGGGGACGTGTCCGAAGACGTCGTGGAAGATGTCGGGCTCGGGGGTGTATTCGAGCGAGTCGCGGCCGCGGAGGTAGGTGGTGGTTGGGAACTTGCGGGCGGCGAGCATTTCGAAGAAAGCGTCAGGTGGGAGGAATCCGCTGACGGCGGTGGCGTTCCAGCGGGTGCGCGGGGCGAGGCGGCGGTTGACCTCGGCGAGGCTGGGTATGGTGTCTTCGCGGAGGCCGATGATGTGGAAGCCTTCGAGGTACTCGGAGCAGGCGTGCTCGGCGAGCTGAGGCATGCGTCGGCGGACCAGCTCAGCCCATACGGCGTGCTGCTCGGGGGTGTAGGCGGCCCAGTTTTGCTGGATGAGAAAGGGTTCGGCGATGGTGAGTTGGGCGGCCTGGGGATTCATGGAGGTTCGGCTCCGGCGAAACCCTTGAGGATTGCACCTGGGGGCTGGATGTGTCAACTGGGGGTTCGGCTTGCCAGCGTATATCCATATCGATATAACTGTGAGCATGAGGAAAGCCGTCGAGTATGCCAGCGTGTGGGACGCAATTGCCGAGACTTCCGAACAGGCAGCCAATCTGCGGGCTCGAGCGGACCTGATGCGGAACATCGCCGTAATTTTGAAGAAAGCAGGATGGACTCAGGCCGAGGCCGCGCGGCGCTGCGGCGTGACCCAGCCCCGCATCAACGATCTTTTGCGGGGGCGCGTTTCGCGGTTTTCGCTGGACGCGCTGGTGAACATCGCAGCCAGTTTGGGTCGGCGGGTTCGGGTGAAGATCGAGGCGGCTTGATTACGTGCTTTACGCCATCAATCAGGTGAAGCGGGCTTGAATCAAGCAGCGGTCCGCGGCCTAGCGGATGAGCGGGCGGCTGCATCGGATTGGGCGGCGGCTCATCTATTCAGAAATATGACTTCCCTTTCCCGGCTTTCGCGGACTCCGCTTTCGGTTCTTGATCTGGCGCACGTGCGGCAGGGTGGGACGGTGGCAGAGGCTTTCCACAATACTTTGGAGATGGCGCAGGCGGCGGAGCGGCTGGGGTATCGGCGGTTCTGGCTGGCGGAACATCATAATATTCCGGGCGTGGCTTCGGCGGCGACTTCGGTGCTGATTGGGCATGTGGCCGGCGGGACGCGGACGATTCGCGTGGGGTCGGGCGGGATTATGCTGCCGAACCATGCTCCGCTGGTGATTGCGGAGCAGTTTGGGACGCTGGAGGCGCTGTATCCGGGGCGGATTGATTTGGGGCTGGGGCGGGCTCCGGGCGGCGATCAGGCGGCGGCGCGGGCGCTGCGAAAAAACCTGCGGGTGGATGAGGATTTTCCGGCGCTGGTGGAGGAGTTGC
>JBAUHD010000084.1:0-4602 GCA_049680085.1 Acidobacteriaceae bacterium | reverse complement strand
ATCCACGTGACCAACGTGCGCGCGGAGGCGCGGCTGCACCTGACCCAGGACGAGATCGAATTGAGCGATATGCGGGCACGGCTCTCGCAGGGCGGGTCCATTGACGGCGAGCTGAAGATCACGCACTGGAGGCAGCCGGCTCCGGCGGCGGCGGTTCCAAATCCGCCGCCCAAAACAGCCCGCGCGAAACGCCGCGCGCAAGCGGTGGTTGCGAAGACAGAAACGCAGCGGGGAACCATTCGCGCGCAACTGCACGGGCTGGCGCTGGCGTCGATTATGGGGATTGTAGCTCCGGCCCACTATCGCGAATTGGGATTTGACACTCAGGCGAGCGGCGGCGCGAAAGTGGACTGGACAGGAAGCATGCAGGCGTTCACGGCCTCTGCCGACATCACGCTGACTCCGCCGCTGACGCCCACGCCGGGCCGGGTCCCGATGTACGGCACGGTGGAGGCGACCTACTCGAACGTAAAAGGGCTGGTGGACATTGCGGACCTCGATGTTCATACGCCCGCTTCTGAAGTGAACGTGACGGGGTCTCTGGGGGCCTATCCGATTACGCGATCGTCGAACCTGCAAGTGGCGATCCATACGGCGGACTCGAGCGAGTTCGATCCGGCGCTGGCCACGCTGGGCGTAGCGTCCGGCGGGAAGAAGGGCCTGACCGCGCTGCCGGTCGCGCTGCATGGCAAGGCGGATTTCGCCGGGACCATTCAGGACAGCATCCTGAAACCCGACGTGAAGGGCCACCTTAATGCCTCGAACTTCGATTTCACCTTTGCCGCTCCGCAATTGACGGAGAAGGCCGGCATGGCCTCGCCGCAAGAGCGCACCGTCCACTTCGATTCAATGGACGCGGATGCGGAGTATTCGCAGACGCGGATTACGGTGGCGGAGGCGGCGCTGACGCATGGGACGGCGACGGTCCATGTCTCCGGAGTATTGGACGCGCACGTGATTTCGCCGCGCCTCCAGCAGTTCGATGAAAGTTCCGCGATTCGCGCCAGCGTGACGGTGCGCGACGCCGAAGTTGCGGACCTGCTGAAGATGGCGGGCAAGGAACTCCCCGTGACCGGGACGTTGAACCTCACAGCCCACGCGGGCGGCACAGTAGGCAACCTGAGCGGCGGCGGACACCTGGCCGTGCGGGGCGGGGCGATGTACGGCGAGCCCTACACGAGCCTGAACACCGACCTGCGCTTTGCGGGGCGCGAGCTGGACGCGGACAACCTGGTGTTTCAGGAAGATGGCGGCCGGGTGAAGGGTGGCGGCGGATACAACCTGGCGTCGCGGGCCTTCCACTTCGACGCGCGCGGCGCGGGCTTCGATCTGGCGAAGATTCATCGCCTCCAGAGCGGGAAATACACGCTGGACGGCCTGCTGGGCTTTCAAGCGCATGGAAGCGGCACAGTGGAGACGCCGAATCTGCAAGCCAACCTGCACCTGACGGGGCTGAACCTGGACGGCGTCGCCCGGGGCTATCTGGACGCGGAGGCCCATACACAGGGGCAGGCTCTGCTGCTGAACGTCAACGCCAATATCGCCAAGGCGCAATTGAGCGTCCAGGGGCAGACGCAACTGACCGGCGAGGACCAGACGCAGGCCAGGCTGACGTTGGCCAACCTCGATGTTGATCCGATCTTGAAAGCGCTGAATGTCCAGGGAGTGGAGGCGCACTCTTCCATCGGCGCGACGGTGAACGTGAGTGGCCCGCTGCGCGACCCGCGCCGGATGAGCGGCGACGCCACCGTGGGTCAGTTCGCGGTATCTGTGGCCGGAGTGGCCGTGAACAGCGATGGCCCGCTGCATGCGACGTTGAAGGACGGATTGGTGCATCTCGATCCGGTACACATCACCGGCCAGGATACGGACCTGCGCGCGCAAGGGACCATCGGCGCGCTGACCAGGGCGCATGGGCTGAACCTGGACGCCAGCGGCTCAGTGAACATGAAGCTGGCGCAGGGACTCAACAGCAACGTCAGCTCATCGGGCCGCGTGGACTTCAACGTGGATGCCAACGGCACCTTCGGGCATCCGGCCTTGACCGGCGACGTGAAGTTCAGCGATGTCTCCTTCGCCCTGCTGACGTTTCCCAACGGATTGAGCAAGATGAACGGCACGCTGACGTTCAACCAGGACCGCCTCGACGTGAAAGACCTGACGGCGGTGAGCGGCGGCGGCCAGATTGCGCTGGCCGGATTTGTCACCTATCAGCAGGGATTCTATGGGGACCTGACCGCCACGGCGAAGGGCGTGCGCATCCGCTATCCGCAGGGCGTCAGCTCGATGGTGGATGCCAAGTTGCGGCTGCAGGGGACGCGGGACTCGGCGCTGTTGAGCGGTCATGCGACGATCACCCGGTTTGCGATCACCAGCGGCCTGGACCTGGCGGCGTTCAACACCTCCGGCGTGGGGACCACGCTGCCGCCCAATCCGAAGTCGCTGGCCGACCACGTGCGGCTCGATATCCGGGTGGCCTCGGCGCCGCAGCTTGATTTCCAGAACTCCTACGCCAAGCTGGCCGGCGACGTGGAGCTTCGGGTGCGGGGCACGCTTGCGCAGCCGACGGTGCTCGGCCATATCGCCATCACCGAGGGCAGCGCGACCTTCGCGGGCACGAAATATGAGCTGCAGCACGGGGACATCTATTTCTCGAATCCCGTGCATATCAATCCGACGCTGGATTTGAGCGCGACGGCGCATGTCGAAGACTACGACATCACCATTGGCCTGACCGGAACGGCGGACAATCCGGTGCCTAGCTTCCGGTCGGAGCCGCCGCTCTCGGAGCAGGACATCTTCTCGCTGCTGGCCCTGGGGCGCACCCAGGAGGAGCAGCATATCTACTCGAGTATGCAATCCCAGGCGGGCGTGAACACGACGGCGGACGCGCTGCTGGGCGGCGCGCTGAACGCCACGGTGAGCAGCCGGATTCAGAAGCTGTTTGGGGGCGGCAGCGTGAAGATCGATCCCACGTTTGTGACCGGAACAGGGAACGCGACGGCGCGCATTACGGTGGAGCAGCAGATATCGAAGTACGCCACGCTGACCTACGCCACCAACGTGAACTCCACGGCGCAGCAGTTGATCCAGGCGCAAATCCATCTCACCAGGGATTTCTCAGTGATTGCGGTTCGCGATGAATCCGGCGTTTTCAGCCTGATATTGAAACTGCGACGCCGATACCGGTGACCGGCACGGGCACGACAACGAGAGAACCGGGGCAGCAGAGCAGGAGTCTTTCTAATTCTTATTTATAATCAATCATTTACAACGGCAGAAAGGGAAACAGGGGCATCCGAAGTTTGTTTGGGGGATGGTTTTGAAGGGAGAGAGCGCGGAGAGACTGGGCCTTGCGCCGTCTCTCCCTCCAAAGGTTGATTGGAGCCGGCTTGTATTCCGGCTCCAGGAGGTTGAACTACACTGCGGCGTTAAGGCTGGTGCCGATGTTGGCGAAGACGGTGTTGATGTCGGTGGACAGGGCGGACATAGCGGCAGTTGCGCCGAGGGCGATGATCGCAACGACCAACGCGTACTCGACGAGGTCCTGACCACGATCATCCGAGAGCAGAGCCTTGACTTTGATTGAGAGCTTCAACATCTTATCGTTCAGGTTCATTGAATTCTTCCCCATAACTGCAAATTTTGAATTCAGCCATTTGGCTGGTTGCCCTTCTTAGAGCAAGTGGAGGACCATTTTGGAATTTGCAGCTATGTGGCTGAAAACATGGGTCCCATCGAGAAAAAGCCCTGACGGAATGTGTACACGGCTGTTTACAGAGTGAGTCGCGGTATCACCGGCTATATACGGCAGGGATTGAAGTGTGTTCATTTCCTCAACACAAACAAACTTAAGTAACTTGTACCTGCCAGTCTCGCCTCAACGCGGAGCCGGGGAGAATTCGAGCTGGTCTCCGCGACGGGTCTCGGCGCGGCTTGCCGCTCCCGCCGGCAGCTCCAGGATGGAATGGGCCGAGAAGCAGGCCGAAAGTCGCCAGGGGCCGACGCTGTTGCGGACCTTCTTCACTCTCTTATTGCGGTCGATGTAGACCAGATCAATGGGAAACTTCATGAAAAAGGTGTGGACGGACTCGCAGGGAACGATCCAGAGCCCCCCTCCGTCCGGGAGTTCTGTGCGTCCCAGCAGTCCCTTGTTGCGGGCGGCGGCGGTGCCGGCGGTCTCGACACAGCAGGCGAGCTCAATCTGGCGCGTGAGGTTTTGGATTCTGAGCAGGGCCGGGGGCTTTGGCTTTTCTCGCATTTTGTCCTCACTTGCTGTAAGTTCCGCATTCTGTTTAGTTTTCAAAGATTCCGCACTCTGGAATCGATGAATTCCACTTTAATTTGAGCGATTATGCTTTGTTTGCACCTGTTTTGTCTACCACTGGGGGCTATAGGTCATCTGGTGCGGGGATGCGTCCGTAGTAGATGTCTTCGAAGTGTTGTTGGGCGGTGGATTTTTGGCGGTGGGGCGTGGGCGGGGGAAGTGCGGGTTCCTCGGCGTGCGCTTCGCTTTTGCTTGGAATGGCTTCGCCGGTTTCGGTTGTGGCGTCGGAGGCGAACCGCAGGTCCCTCACTTCGTTCGGGATGACATCGCTGTTT
>JBAUHD010000083.1:0-4741 GCA_049680085.1 Acidobacteriaceae bacterium | reverse complement strand
ATCGGCGAGCACTCGCGCGACAACGATCTGGACGTGAACGTCGTCCGCGAAAAGAAGCTGACCAATATGCGCGCCTCTTCGGCGGATGAAGCGGTTCGCCTGACTCCGCCGCGGGCCATGAACCTGGAGCAGGCGATTGAGTTCATCGCTGAGGATGAGCTGGTGGAGGTGACGCCGAAGTCGCTGCGCCTGCGCAAGAAGATTCTACAGGCCAACAAACGGCCGAGGCGCAACGCGACGGTAACCGCATAGCGCGCTAGATGTCATGCAATAAAAATCAGGCCGGAACCCTTAAGTTCCGGCCCGTTTTGTTTCTGCCGCTGTTTACTGGCAGGCCACGAATGCCAGGGCATTCGAGATTGCGACGTTGAACGGTCCCGCACCCGTCAGGGCGGTTGCCGCCGATTTTTCCTCGGTCGGCGTGCAGGTTTCCGTTACTCCGTCGATGACGTACGTTGCCAGGGCCGCGCTCTGCGTAAGCGTGGAGCCGGTCGTGGCGTATGCCCCGATGTAGACGCCGCCGGCCGGAACCACCATCGTATAGTTCGCGCAGTCCGTTCCCGATGGGCAGGACAGCGTACCCGACGAGGCCGCCGTCTCCACCATCAGCGTTGCAGAGGACTGAGTCGCCGTCGGCAGCAAGGGAATCGTGAATGTGGAACTGCTCGTAGAGTCGGTTTCCAGCGCGCTCAACTGCACGTCCGCGACAGTTCCCGCATTCGAGCTGTTGGCTGATGTCACCATGCCGGTGAACGTCGCCGTTCCCGCCGTGCCCGCGTACAGATTTACAGTGCCGGTCGTCTGTCCGTTCGCGACCCCCGTCACAACAGATGGCTGATAAGCCGTCCCGGATGTGCTCACTCCAACGATCACGACATCATAGGTCCCGGACGGAATCGGGCAGAACACAAATGAGCCGTCCGCGTTCGCCATGGTGGTCATGACGATCCTGTCCACGCCAGCCGAGTCTTTCTGCTCGAGCGCCACCATCACCTGACCATCCACAGGTTTCCCGGTTGCGCTGTCCATCACGGTTCCGTTGATCGAGGTCGAAGTCGTGCTCACCTCGCCCGCATGCAGCACCGGCTTCAGGCGGTATTGCCCGTTGCCTTCCTGCACAATGGAGGCGCAGGTGTTGAAGTCTATGTCGAGGTCCTTGGTCTGTCCGGCGGCTATATTAAAGCCTCCCGAGGCGATCTGGCCGGAGGGAATTTTGATCCCCGTCTGGGCCTCGCTCGAAAGCTGGAGCGCATGAACGCTGTTATCGGCGGTCAGCACCACGCAGTTCGCGGTTCCGGCGCTCGCGCAGGCATTGTTCGAGATTGAGGTCGTGTTGCTCGCCAGCATCAGCCGAATCTGCTGGTAGTTGCCAGCCTGTAACTGCTGCGCGTCTCCGAGCGTCGCCAGGAAGCACTTGTTGTCCGCCTGCCCCAGCAAGTCAACTTGTTTCGGCTGCGAGGAAAGCTTTGGAGTCAGGTCCGTCCAGCCTGCATCCGAATTACCGGCCGACGCGCTGTTGTTGGCCTGCACGTCCGTAATCGTGACATACACATGGGCAAACGGCCCATCAGGCCCGGCGCATGTCGCCGGATCGCTGATGGAAACTGTGGCCATCCCCATGCCGCTTCCCGGTGCGCCGCCATTTGTGCCGCAGGAAATCGCGAGCAGACCGCCCATAGCCAGGGCAAGACCACCCAGTAGAAAACTCAACTTTCGTGGATTCATAGTTGTTTGGCGCGACGGATGCTGCCGATGGCGCGCTGTTGACCTCCG
The DNA here is from genome assembly GCA_049680085.1 of Acidobacteriaceae bacterium. Taxonomy (GTDB): domain Bacteria; phylum Acidobacteriota; class Terriglobia; order Terriglobales; family Acidobacteriaceae; genus Silvibacterium. Next base: position 2,968 of record JBAUHD010000083.1, on the reverse strand, counting down.
TTCGGGGATTTTTCTTTCATCACAACGGGAATCAGACAGCGAGACTTACCTAAAGTGCCGATTCTATTAAACCTCATCTTTGGTGTAAGTTGCTGGAAATCCCAAAAATTCATGGCGGCAGGTAACTTTCTGCCGAAATCTCGGCATCCCGTATCTGCCCGGACCCAGGAAATCTCTATAGAATCAAACCATCGCATGTCGCAGCAGCAGAATCTGTTTCCGCGGGAAACCCCGGTCTCGCCTCCACCTCACGACCAGCGCCTCGGCGGCAGCCCGGCGCCTGGGCGGGTTCCGGCGTGGCTGCAATACCTGGAGTTGTCCGTGCGGGTAGTGGTGCGCCTCTATCTTGGGCTCATCGTTGCCGTGCTGCCGTGGACCCATTTCTGGAACGGCAACCACCTGCTGCTTTATGTCCCACACCTCTCGTTTCTGGTGCTCAATGGATTTACGCGCGGCATCATTTCCGGCCTCGGCCTGCTGAACCTCTGGATCGCGGTCAGCGACGCCATTCACTTCAAGCAGCGGTAACGTAACCAGGAGAGAAAAACAGCCCATGCCCCGCAAACCGCCTGAGCCGCTCGCGAGCGCGCCCCTTGCCTACGAAAATTCCGCCTTCGTCAACAGTCCCGACGGGCGAATTGTGCGCATTGTCTCTGAATACTCCGAGCCGCTGGCCCGCTTTCGCCGCGAGCGCATCCGGGATACTGTCGTTTTTTTTGGCTCCGCCCGCTTTCAGGCGCAAGACGAGGCCAGCCAGGACCTGGAACTGCTGGAAAATACCGGCTCTGTGAAGCGAGCGCCCGAACATGAGCAGCCCGCCCGCCCCCCCGAGATCGAGCGGGGCACCGCCACGCAACTCAGCCTGAACCGTGCCCAGGCCGCCGTGGAAATGGCGCGCTACTACGAGGACGCGCGCCGGCTCGCCTATCTGCTGACTCAATGGACCAAGACCCTGAAGCAGCGGCGGCATCGATTCGTTGTGACCTCCGGCGGGGGGCCGGGCATTATGGAGGCAGCCAATCGCGGTGCCTACGAGGCGGGTGGAAAAACCATCGGGCTCAATATCCGGCTGCCTTTCGAGCAGTACCCGAACCCCTACATCACGCCGTCGCTCAACTTCGAGTTCCACTACTTCTTTATGCGCAAGTACTGGTTCGCGTACCTGGCCAAGGCGCTGGTGGTCTTTCCGGGGGGATTCGGCACCCTGGATGAGATGTTCGAGATTCTCACCCTCTCGCAGACCCAGAAGCTGGCCAAAAAGATCACCGTCGTCCTCTACGGCTCCTCCTACTGGAAAGAGGTCATCAATATGGATGTGCTGGTGGACAAAGGGGCCATTTCGCCTCGCGACCGGGAGCTTTTCCAGACCGCTGACACCCCGGACCAGGCTTTTTCCTTATTAAAGGAGGGGCTTACCCAGAACCATCTGGAGCAGGAAGCCGCCCGGGGCGAGGTAGACGAGGCACCGGAAATCGCGCGCACCCGTCGTTAAATCCCCCATTTTTTTTGAACCCCTGCCTTTTCGAGACAACCTTTACATCAAAGGCGACATCTTTTGTCTTCACATTCGCCCATAGGAATCCAGCCTTTATAGGATTCCATTGCCGCCGAATTGGGGCCATTCTTCTCAGGTGAGGATTTTGGAAGGGGTCGTTCTTCTCTGTCGAGGTTACTTTCGTTACAGGTGTGTTTTATAGTTTATATATCACTGAAGATAAAGCTACTTAGGCTTTCGCCTCAGTATACTCTTACTTGTCGAGAAACATCCAGACAAAAATTTAGGTAACTTACGAGGTTTACTCTCATGAAACTATTTGTCCGCGCTTCCATCCTCTCCCTGACTGTCGCGGGTCTCATCGCCGGGTTTGCTCCCCACCGCTCCGCGAGCGCGCAGGAAGCAGCATTGAGCCATCAGGTGGTTTCTGGGATTATGCCCAATCCCGCTTGTGGACCCCACACCTGTGATATCCGGGATATGACGGGCAGGTAATGTGCCTCAAAAATAAACAGAATCAGTAATTTTCCAGTTGAGTGGCGCGTCAGATGAGGCTATGATCAATAGCCTGTAGACGAGGGTGCGCCTCATGATCTGGATGAAACCGCTTTTACATGTACTTGTAGATATCGAACCGTGGTTGAACCTGATCGCCCTGCTTGCGATCCTCAGAACAGGCGTGTGGAAGAAATTTCCCGCGATGACGTTCTATCTTGGCTTTCGCTGTATCACCGACGCTGGCCTCTATTTCGTCCTGAATGAAAATCATTTCTTTTCTGTGAGCATCCGCACGCAGACCCTTACTTATGTTTACGGCTATTGGGCTTGCTATCTCGTGGGCGCCATCTCGATCTTTTTTGTGCTCCAGGAGATATTCAAGGCGGTGATGCAGCCGGTTCCGGGCCTGCGACGCCTCGGACTTGTGGCATTTCGCTGGGTAGCGGTGGCGATGGTGGTGATTTTGATGGGGATGTCCGTGCTCCCGAATTACAGGAGCGCGAGCGGCGACGTACTCTTCATGACATTCGACCTCCAGCTTGTCCGCTGCATCTCGATTCTGGAAATTTGCCTGCTCGCATACCTCGCCATTTCCGTCCACAGCCTGGGCCGGTCCTTCCGTGGACGGGTCTTTGGCGTCGGTCTCGGTTTTGGACTGCAAGCCGCTGGCGAGTTGATCTGCTCATTGATGTATTCCAAACCTGGGCCCATCTGGTCCTCCGCCAACCTCATCCTGGAATTCGCAGCCGTTGGTACGCTCGTCCTCTGGACGGTTTACTTCGTGCTGCCTGAGCCAGCCGAGGAGCGCGAGCCCATTACCCTGCCCGTCACCTCGCCGTTGCTGCGCTGGAACGATATTGCCAATGCCCTCGGCCAGCGTCCGGCGCATGTCTCGCTGGGAGCGCCCTCGGCGGCCTTCTTCCTTCAGGATGTCGAGCAGGTCGTGGACAAATTCATGACCAAAACGCTGTAGGC
>JBAUHD010000082.1:0-9063 GCA_049680085.1 Acidobacteriaceae bacterium | reverse complement strand
TGCGCCTATCTTTCCCCTTGCAGGTGGGGACCGAGCCGATAAACATATAGGCGAAGAACATGTGCAGGTAGAGAACGGCCTGGGTAAATCCGGAGATGTCATGTCCTGCGCCGTACGCCAGCCCCGCGCGATACCAGGCAAACCTTCCGCCAACGATCAAGGCCGGGATTGCCAGCGCCACGGTGGCTTTGAAGGCGAAATCGTTGCTCATGGCCGCGATATGGGGAGCAATAAGGGGCCGGCGCAGCAAACGGAACGAGAAGAGATAGCCCAAGAGAAAAACGCAAAGCGCGGCGACGCTCACGTAGAGTGTCCAAGCCTTCATATCGTTGTCGATATGAAACCACGACATCAGGATGCTGGGGGACCACCAGAAGAGCACGCACGAACAAGCGAACGCCGCTGGGAAAAGCCAGCGTAACGTGTTGTTCCCGGACTGCTTCATGGCCGGGCTCCGGTGCGTTCCTTCACGTCCAAGCCTTCCGAGATGCAACCGTGTACTGGAATGGAGTGCTCGACGCCGATTTTCAAATAGGCCTTTGCAATCGACGCTCCGCTGTAATCCGCGGCCGAAGGAAGACCCAGGGGAGAGCTCAGCGCGCGCCGCAGCCCCGCAACCACGCCCTCGTGATCCAGCGCGATGGGAAGGAGGTGAATTTGAAAGCCGATCCGATGCGGAGCAATCTCAAGCCCTCCGCCGCAGGCCGGCATGGCGACATTGCAGCCCTGGCTCAGGGCTTCCAGATACGCGATGCCGAGCGCTTCGTGGGTGCAGCCAGAGATAAAAACCTTCGTCTGACGAAGCTTGTTCCTTAGTTGAACCGCATCGAGTGAACCGGTGAAGTGGACTCGCGGATGCCGGGCGGCCAAATTCTCCAGCATCTGCCGCTGGGGCCCATCGCCCACGATCAGGGCTTCCAGTTCGGGCTCCCGGTCCAGTGTTTCGATGATGGGAGGCAAGAGCAAGGGGAGATTTTTGGTGGAGTGCAGTCTTCCCGCGAAGGTGATGTATTTACGGTGCGCGTCGTCCGGATCGAAGGGCTCAAGAAACAGGCTCCTGATGGGGTTTGGAATCACCGCATCGACCTTCAGGGCGAGAATTGCCTCCAGATGGACCGCGGAATAATGGGAAACGGTAATGAAGCGGGCCTGAGGGCTCAAGATGGCCAAACGATCCGCGCAAATGTGGCCAACAAACCTCTTCCATCCGAGAAACGCAGCCGTGGGGCAGCCGTGGGTTACGCAAATCGCGTGCTCTGCAAAAGGAACCGCAAAGATGGCACTGGTGCTCAGAATCTTCAGGACTCCAGGGTCGCGCAGATCGCGCCAGCGGGACCAGATGCGGGCGGGGGGGATGACCTCGGCGGGGATGCCCAACTGCTCGAAGCCGTCGGCCAGCGCTTCGGCGAAGGAGTTGAGGCCGCCGACTTCGCGGCCGCCGGTGATCAGAACTTTTCTGGGGGTGTCAGATGCCATCGGATCTTTCAAATGCGGGGTCGGCAGGCACAGGCTCCAGCAGCGCGGGGTCATGGATACGGTCGCGGTGTCGTCGCATTTTATAAAAGATTACCGCAGCCCAGGGCAGACCGATCAGCACAGCGCTGAAAGCGTAGGCGCCGGCGGCCCCAAAAGTACCCAATCGCGGCACCAGCAGGGCGATGCCGAGGCAGGTGACGGTGGCGGTTCCGATGGATTGCCAGAGGAAGGGCTCGCGCTTGTGGGCGCGGAGATAGATGGCCTGGCACTGCACGATGAACATGGCGATGACGGCGAGAAAAAGCAGGACGAAGGCCCAGGGCGAAATCATGCGGTGGGCGAAATTCGGAAAGAGGCGCTGGATGGCGACGATAGCGGCCATGCAGATTGTCAGCAGCACAACCAGAATGCCCAGGGATTGACGAAGCGTGCGCCGAAAAAGCCGGTCAAGAGGGCCGAAGTCCTTGCGGGCGATCATCTGGCCGAAGGGGGTGGCCTTGGTGCTGGTCCACGCCAGCACCACCTGCCACATGTAGCCGCCGACGCTGAGCGACATGCCCATCTGCCCGGCCTCGGTGGGGCCGCGGAGCAGGAAGAGCGCGGGGACGAAGAGCTGAGCCATCAGGTAGGAGCACAGCCAGCTTACGGCGATTTTCCACTGAAAGGACCAGACCTCATGCCGCCAGGAGACGGCGTCGCGCGGGGCGGCATAGCGCAACAGGCCAATGAGCAGGCGTCGGTATTTCCACAGAAACAGCGCCGCTACGGCGACGTTGCCGAGGATGACCATCGCTGGTGAGTAGAGACCTTCATGCACCAGGAACGCGCTCCATCCGGTGCCGATGCCTACGATGGCCTGCGCCATGCGAAGGCTAGCGACCTGCTTCACGTATCCACAGCCATCGAGGAAAGAGAGCAGCGGGTCCAGGATGAAAATGAGGACACAGGCAAGCACGGAGGCATACATGGGCCAATGCCATCCGACGCGGGCGACGGGGCCGGCGCGGTGCGAGAAAAATGCCAGCCCGGCGGGAACCAGGGTGATTCCAAGAAGGATGCCGGCCACAACGTACCATTGCAGAGTTTTTTTCAAGACCAGGGCCAGCCGCGCGTGGGCCTGCGCGTCGCCTTCGACGCGTCCGTCGTTGTGAATCGTCAGCCGCGCGCTTTCATGGGCGGCGAACTGCTGGATGACGAAGGAGAAGCCCAGCTCGAAGATGATCTGGAGCCGGACCAGGCTGAGCAGCGAATAGTAGTAGCCCTGCTCGACGGCGCTGAGGAAATGCACGATCAGCAGGACGGTTCCGGCGCTGCCCGCTATATTGAAGACGCGGGCCAGCGAGGTGTAGGCGATGGCGCGGTCCACGCCGAGCGCGCGCAACACGGGCGTCGCGTATCGCGTGAGCCAGCGTTTCATCCGCGCAGCTTCTTCCCGGACGCGAGAATGACCGCGCCGCCGGAGCCGAGAGGGAGCTTCTCGTCAGAGAGGCGGGCGGGGGTGGAGAGCGATGGCGAATGGGGGACTCTCATGAAGGATTCGTCGCTGGCGGACTCTCTATGTCATGAATATTTATGCATTGATTTTATCCTCCGGGGTTGGAGTCGGCGGGGGCGCTTCGGAATCTGTTTGACATCCGAGCGCGGGGCTGCATAGTATGAATTTCTTTTTGAAGGCTTTCAAATATGAGGGTGCGAGCTTTGCGAGGTAAATTCTGTCTGGTTTCGATGCTGGCGCTGCTCATGAGCGCCGCCGCGTTTTCTCAGCCCGCGCCCGGCTCTTTTGCGCTGAAAAACGGCGACCGCGTGGTTTTTTACGGGGACAGTATTACGGCGCAGCGGCTCTATACGCGCTTCGCCGAAGAGTTCATCGTTTCCCGCTATCCGGACCTGCATATCAGCTTTTACAACGCGGGCGTAAGCGGCGATACAGTGGAGGGCGGCTACTCCGGCGACATGGAGACGAGGCTGAAGCGGGATGTGCTGCCGTTTCACCCGACCGTCGTGACCATCATGCTGGGCATGAACGATGGGCGGTACACCACCGATTACGAGAAGAATTTTGAGGCATACGGGGCGGGTTATCGCAAGCTGATCACCGCGTTGCGGGAGAAGATTCCGGGGGTGCGGCTGTTTCTTATCTGCCCGTCGCCCTATGACGAGATTGCGCACAAGCCACTGGTTCCCGGCTACAACACGGTGATGCTTCGCTACGGGCAGTTTGTGGTGGCGCTGGGCCGGCAGGAGCACATTCCGGTTATCGACTTCAATGAGCCGCTGACGGACGCGATTCGCGCGGGGATGGGGATCAATCCTGCAATGGCGGGAACGCTGCTGCCGGGGTTGATTCATCCTTCTCCAGCGGGCCAATGGATTATGGCGGCGGCGCTGGCGAAGGGATGGAACGCCGATCTGCTGGTGAGCAGCGTGACGATTGACGGCAAGGGCGACGCCGTTTCCGGGGAGGCGCGGACGACGGTGAGCAAGTTGCACGACGCGAACGGAACGCTTTCCTGGAGCCAACTGGATCAGGCGGTTCCGCTGCCTCTGGTGCTGGAAGACCCGATGACGCAGTTTCTGTTCAAGGTGTCGGATCTGGCCTCGTGGAATCAGCAGGTGCTGCGGGTGCGGGGGCTGAGGGCGCCGCGCTATGAGCTTTTTATCGACGGGAAAAAGATTGCCTGCTTTACCCGAGAGGAGCTGAATGCCGGAGTGAACCTCGCGCTGTATGAGACTCCGATGGAGCGGCAGGCGCAGGCCATCGACTGGGCAGCAGACGACCGCGCCAAACTGAGCGGCACGCGGTTCGACCTGCTGACGGAGGGCACGCCCGATCCGAACCAGGAGGAGGCAGTGGCGGCGCTCGACCGGCTGGACCAGCAGATGATTCAGGACGAGTACCGGGCGGCCGCACCGAAGCCGCACGCCTTCGAACTGAAGCCGGAAGCAAAGTGAAGATGAGAAGGGTTGTTTGCTGGATGGCTCTGATCGGCGGTGCCCGGCCGTGGCCGCGCCGCTGGATTTGAGAAGCCCGCACGAATTCTGAATCGGAGTTGCTGTATGAAATCTCGTGTTTCCCTGTTTTTGCTGATCGCGCTGCTTGGCTGTTGCCGGCAGGCGGCTTTCGCGCAGAAGTCGGCGCAAGGCCCGCAGAAGGTCATCTTCGATACCGATATCGGCGATGACATTGACGATGCTTTCGCGCTGGGGCTTCTGTTGTCGAGCCCCGAGGTGCAGGTGCTGGGCGTGACGACGGCCTACGGAGACACCGATCTGCGCGCGCGACTGGTGGAGCGCTATTTGTGCTCGGTGGGCAGAAGCGACATCACGGTAGCGGCGGGACCGAAGACCGCGACAAAGACCTCCTTCACGCAGGCGCGGTGGGCGGAGCGGTTTCCTGACCGGAAGTGGCCGGATGCGATTGACTTCACGTTGAAGGAGATTCGCGATTATCCAGGGCAGATTACGCTCGTTTCCGTTTCGCCGTTCAGCAATGTGGGCGCGCTGATTGATCGCGATCCGGCGACGTTCCGCAAGCTGAAGCGGGTGGTGATTATGGGTGGATCGATTCGGCGCGGCTACGGCGATCTGGGATACCTGCCGGGTCGCGGGCCCGATCCTGAGTACAACATTCTGATGGACATTCCGGCGGCGAAGAAGCTGTTTACCTCGGGCGTTCCGATCTACGTGATGCCGCTCGACTCGACTCAACTGAAACTGGAGCTGACAGAGCGGAACGCGATCTTCAGCCAGAGCAAGCCGCTGACCGATACGCTGGCACTGCTGTATCACGACTGGACGGCTTCGACGCTGAACCCGACACCGACGCTGTTTGACGCGATGGCGGCGGCGTATGCGCTCGATCCAGATTTGTGCCCGACGACGCCGATGCATATTGTCGTGGATGACAAGGGCTTTACGCGCGAGGAGCCGGGGCCGGCCAATGCGCAAGTGTGCCTCAACTCCAGCCCAGATAAGTTTTTCAAGTTTTACATTCACCGCATTGTGAAGGAAAACCTTCAGCCGGCGCCGTCGGCCTCATGCAGGGAAACCGAGCTTCCTTGAATCAGCGTTCAGCGATCAGCGGGCCTTTCTGAAGGCCGGCGTTCCAACGCAGTTCATTGTGTTTGAGGCGCTTCAGCACGGGTTCTGGAATGACCCGAGTTTGCCGGAGTCGCGCGAGGCCGACCGGACGATTTCCAGGTTTTTTGACATCCATCTCGGACGGTAGATTTCTTAAGCCGTCGAGGTTTTGGCGAAGCGGGCTTCGATTTCCTCCAGGGTTTTACCCTTGGTTTCCGGCAGGAAGAAGACGGCGGTGAGGAAGTAGATGACGGTGAATCCGGCGAAGAGAAAGAACATGGCCGAATAGCCGTACTTGCTGGCCACGGGCAGGAAGACGACGGCGAGTGTGGTCGAAACTAGCTGGTTGATAACCAGCGCGATGCTCATGCCGTTGGAGCGGATGCGGGTGGGCATCAGCTCGGAGAGCGCGAGCCAGACGCAGACGCCGGGGCCGACGGCGTAGAAGGCCACGAAAACATAGAGAAGCGCGGCGATGAGCCATCCGTGGGCCGGGTTGGGGATGGAAGCGACGAATGCCCTTTCGATGGTGAGCGGGGCGTGCTGCGCGGCCTCGACGCTGGCAAAGGGGTTCTTGAAGAAAGCCTCGACCTTGTTGGAGGGAATGCTGGCGTCGCGGGTGATGTGGATAGGCGCGGCGGAGCCGTCGTCGGAACGGACAAAGGTGGTGGCTCCGGTGAATCCGCCATAGGAGTAGATGACGGCCAGCGAGGCATTGCCCGGCTTGACGGAGGCGTTGCCGGTAGAGGCCAGAAGCTGTCTGGCGGTGGCCGGCGTGAAGCGGAAGTCCAGCGCCTGGCCGGGGCTGACCATGGACTGAACAGCGGCGCGGCAGTCCACGTTGCGGCTTTCGGTGAGATGAAAGAGAACGCCGACGACGACCATCGAAACGATGATGCCGGAGGTGCCGAGGATCAGCAGAAACCTTCGTCCTTTTTTATCGACGAGGACCATGCCTCCGATGGTCAGCAGGAAATTGACGATGGTGAAGATGACATAGCCCCAGTGGGCATGGAGATCGGAGAGGCCGCTCTGTAGAAGGATGTTGGTGTTATAGGCGATGATGGAATTGATTCCGGTAGCCGTGTTGCAGAACAGGATGACGCAGGCGAGCACGAAGGGGACCACGTACTTGCGCTGGAAGAGGGTCTCGCGGATTCTTTTGCCGGACGCGGACTGCTGCTGCGCCGCCATGGATGCCTGCTGCATTTCGCGCATCTCGGTTTCGGCTTCGGCGGAAGAGCGTGAGCGAAGAAGGACGGCGCGGGCGCGTTCGATTTTGCCGCGGCGGAAGAGCCAGCGCGGCGACTCGGCGACAAAGAAGGTTCCGATGACGAAGAGCACGCCGGGCGGGAGCGAGACCCAGAAAATGCGACGCCAGGCCTCGTCTTTGAAGTGGAAGACGGCGGAGGCGCTGGCGAGCTTCTCGATGGCCTCGACGCGGTAGCTGTAGTAAATGCCGATGATGGCGGCGGCGACGATGCCCAGGGTGAGCAGCCATTGGAAGACGCCGGTTCCCTTGCCGCGAACTTTGGAGCCGAGGCATTCGGCGAGATAGAGGGGCACGACGACGCCGATGAATCCTCCGCTGATGCCTTGCAGCAGGCGACCCCAGAAGAGCGGTTCGTATCCATGCGAGAGGGCGATGATGGGGATGCTGACGATGAAAGCGATGCCGCTGACGGTCATGAGCGGCTTGCGGCCCATCCAGTCGGCGAGCAGCCCGGCGAACAATGTGGAGAAGACGCTGCCCAGCAGCACCGCCGCGACGACAACAGAGAGCTCACCCGCGCTGAGGCCGGAGGTTGCCTCAAGATACGGCAGCGCGCCGCCGATGATGCCCACGTCCACACCGTAGAGCAGGCCGCCGAGGCCCGCGACCAGCAGCAGCAGGGTGCTGTGCAGCTTGTAGTTTCCCTGGGACGGGCCGTGGGCAGGGGCGGGGCTGGCGTTGGTCATGGGTATATCCGCGCGGTCTTGGAAGTGAATCCATCATACATACGCCGCCGTTGGCGCGAACATGGCGGCCGAAGGACGGGAGCTGCCTGGGTGCATTGGCTTCAGCGCTGCTCTAAGATGGCGGGTTGCCTGTTTTCCGGCTTCGCCCCGTGTCACGGGTGGAGCGGCGGATAGGGTGAGGAGGATTGAATGCCGCAACCATATTCTCCGGTCCGCGCGCCTCGCGGCGGCACGCGCACGGCGAAGGGATGGATTCAGGAAGCCGCCAAGCGGATGCTGATGAACAATCTTGACCCTGAAGTGGCCGAGAAGCCTGAGGAGTTGATCGTGTACGGCGGACGGGGCAAAGCAGCGCGCAACTGGGAGTGCTACCACACGATTGTTGCGACGCTGGACCGGCTGGAGAACGACCAGACACTGCTGGTGCAGTCGGGCAAGGCGGTGGCGGTGCTCAACACGCACAGGCTGGCTCCGCGGGTGATTCTTGCCAACTCGAATCTCGTGCCGAGGTGGGCGACATGGGAGGTCTTCGACAAGCTGGATGCGGCGGGGCTGATGATGTACGGGCAGATGACAGCGGGGTCTTGGATTTACATCGGCACGCAGGGAATTTTGCAGGGAACGTACGAGACGTTTCGCGCGGCGGCGAAGAAGCACTTCAACGACACGCTGGCCGGAACCATTACGGTGACGGCGGGGCTGGGCGGCATGGGCGGCGCTCAGCCGCTCGCGATCCGGCTGGCCGGCGGAGTCGCGATCTGCGTGGAGGTTGATCCGAAGCGAATCGCGCGGCGGCTGGAGACGCGATATCTGGACCGAGTTGCCGCATCGCTTGATGACGCGCTGGAGCAGGCGCGGGCGGCGAAGCGGGACCGGGCGGCGGTTTCGATTGGTCTGATGGGGAATGCGGCGGAGGTTCTGCCGGAGATGGTGCGGCGGGGATTTACGCCTGACCTGGTGACGGACCAGACGAGCGCGCATGATCCGCTGTGGGGGTATTTGCCGGTCGCGCGCCCGGATGAGGACCTGAAGGTGCTGCGCGGGTCGCAGCGGGAGGAATACAAGCGGCGCGTGCGAGATTCGATGGCGGAGCACGTGCGGGCGATTCTGGAGATGCGGCGGCGCGGGGCCGTCGCATTCGACTATGGCAACAACCTTCGCGCGCAGGCGCAACTGGCGGGCGTGGAGGATGCCTTTTCGTATCCGGGCTTTGTTCCGGCGTTCATTCGCGATTCGTTTTGCGAAGGGCGGGGGCCCTTTCGGTGGGTGGCGCTGTCGGGCGATCCGGCGGACATTGCCGCGACGGATGAGGCGCTGCTTACGCTATTTCCCGACGACCGGCGGCTGCGGGAGTGGCTGGGCTTTGCCGCGACGGAGGTGGCGTTTCAGGAGCTTCCGGCGCGCATCTGCTGGCTTGGTTTTCGTGAGCGCGACCGCGCCGGGCTGCTGTTCAATCAAATGGTTCGCGACGGGCGGCTGAAGGCGCCGATTGTCATTGGCCGCGACCATCTGGACGCGGGTTCGGTTGCCAGTCCGTATCGCGAGACA
>JBAUHD010000081.1:0-1720 GCA_049680085.1 Acidobacteriaceae bacterium | reverse complement strand
CGCCGCGAAATCATCTTCGACTCAATCGGCACGCCCTCTTCCATGCCCATCTTCTGCAGCAGCGTTCCCACCCACTCCTTCGCGAAAATCCGCATCAGGTCGTCTTCGAGCGACAGGAAAAAATTCGACGATCCCGGATCGCCCTGCCGCCCCGCGCGCCCGCGCAACTGGTTGTCCACGCGCCGCGACTCGTGCCGCTCCGTGCCGATGATGTGCAGCCCGCCCGCTTCGATCACCTCATCGTGATCTTTGGCCGCCTCCGGTCCGTAAATCGCGTAAGTGCGGTCCCAGTTCTCCTGCGTCGTCTCAAACTCCTGCCCCTGGTAGTAAAACCGGAGCATCCCCGCCGCGGCCATGGGGTTGATCGCTCCTTCCGCCGCGCTGATGGCGCGTGCCGCGTTCTTCTTCACCAGGTCCTGCTTGGCCACAAAATCCGGGTTGCCGCCCAGCAGAATATCGGTCCCGCGCCCGGCCATGTTGGTAGAGATGGTCACCATCCCCAGCCGCCCGGCCTGCGCCACAATCTCCGCCTCGCGCTCATGGAACTTCGCGTTCAGCACCACGTGACGCACGCCCTTGCGCTGCAAAATATTTGAAAGCAGCTCCGACTTCTCAATCGAAGTCGTGCCTACCAGCACCGGGCTGTTGCCCTCGTGCAGCTCGGCGATTTTGTCCGCCACGGCAAAATACTTTTCTTTCGCCGTGCGATACACCACGTCGGGATTTTCCTTCCGGCGCAAAGGTTTGTTGGTCGGAATCACCACAATGCCGAGCCTGTAGATGCTGTCGAACTCGGCGGCTTCCGTTTCCGCCGTGCCCGTCATGCCGGCCAGCTTTTTGTACAGGCGAAAATAATTCTGGAACGTAATGGTCGCCAGCGTCTGGTCTTCGCGCCGCACCGTCACGCCCTCTTTCGCTTCGACGGCCTGGTGCAACCCGTCCGACCAGCGGCGGCCCGGCATCATGCGGCCCGTGAACTCGTCCACAATGATGATCTCGCCGTCCTTCACCACGTACTGCACGTCGCACTTGTACAGCGAATGGGCCTTGATCGCCACCTCAACGTGGTGCTTCAGCTCCCAGTTGTCCACATCGGCGATGTTGCCGATGCCCAGCAGCTTCTCGACCTTCTCCCAGCCATCGTCCGTGACCGAAATCGTCTTGTGCTTCTCGTCGACGACGTAGTCGCCTGTAAGCGTCTTTGTTTCGCCGTGCTCAATTTCCTCGCCCTCTTCGAGCGACGGAATGATGCGGTTCACGCGCACGTATTTGTCCGTTGTCTGATCCGTCGGCCCGGAAATAATCAGCGGCGTCCGCGCCTCGTCAATCAGAATCGAGTCCACCTCGTCCACAATTCCGAAATAGTGACCGCGCTGCACGCAGTCCGACAGCTCAAACTTCATGTTGTCGCGCAGGAAGTCGAACCCGAATTCATTGTTCGTGCCGTAGGTGATATCGGCCCCGTAAGCCTCGCGCCGCTGCTCATCGCTCAGGTCATGCACGATCACGCCGACCGTCAGCCCCAGGAACTCGTAAATCTTGCCCATCCACTCGGCGTCGCGCTTGGCCAGATAGTCGTTCACGGTGACCACGTGAGCGCCATGCCCGGCCAGCGCATTCAAATAGACGGGCAGCGTCGCCACCAGCGTCTTGCCCTCACCCGTTTTCATCTCGGCAATTTTGCCTTGATGCAGCACGACGCCGCCGATCAACTGCACGT
>JBAUHD010000080.1:0-1812 GCA_049680085.1 Acidobacteriaceae bacterium | reverse complement strand
AGAAATTCTTCGAGCGTGGCGGCGAGGCCGCGCTTGAGCAGGACGGGTTTGCGCTTGCGCCCGGCGGCCTTGAGCAGGGAATAGTTCTGCATGTTGCGCGCGCCGATCTGGATGACGTCGGCGTATTGATCGACGAGCTCGAGGGCCTCGTTGTCGATGGCTTCGGTGACGATGCGGAGGCCGAAGCGGTCGCGGATTTCCGCCATAATGTGGAGGGCTCGCTCGCCGAGTCCCTGAAAGGCGTAGGGCGAGGTGCGGGGCTTGTAGGCTCCTCCGCGAAAGAATTGCGCGCCGGCAGCGGCGACCTGCTCGGCGGCGGCGAAGGCCTGGTCGCGGGTTTCAATGGAGCAGGGTCCGGCGATCATGGCCAGGTCGCGTCCGCCGATGGTGGCGTTGGTTCCGGGGAAGCGGATGATGGTGTCCTCTTCCTTCACGTCGCGGCTGACGAGCTTGTAAGGCTTGGAGACGGCGATAACTTCGGCGACTCCGGAAAGTTCTTCGAGGCCGGCGGCTTCGACGGTTCCCTGGTTGCCGGTGATGCCGATGGCGGTGCGCTGCGCTCCGGGCATGGGATGGGGGCGGAAACCCAGACGCTCGATGTGGTCGCAGACGGACTGGATTTCTTCCGCGGTCGCGAGGGGCTTCATGACGACGAGCATGGTTTTGCCGGCCTTTCTTCTTAAGTCTCAGTCTATCGAGTGCGGCGAGAGGGGGCAATTACCGAGGATTCGAGTTCGCATTCGTTACCGCATTATGTGGTGAGTCTATCGCTCGATATGGGAGTCAACGGCCATATCGATAGCTGCACGATATTTGCAGTTCTGCCTTGCCATTTCATGTGCGGGTCTTGCGGAACATTTCCGGAGTAGTAGAACCGCTTGGTCCACGCGATTTGTCGATTCACGACCAACTCGATCACTGAGCCATCAATGTGCAGGCGGCATTCGAGAGGCCCGCTTTCAGCACCAGACAATGGAACCGGCCGGCCATCGATGAACACCTGGTCGCGGTGTGCGGGATCGTACTTAACGCGAAGCCACGGAGAGCGGTCATCGGGTGATCCCGCAAGACTCAGTTCGTAGGACTCCGAAGCTCTGTGCGTGGTCAACTGAATTTCACCGCTGCACTGGTTCAGCCTCATGGCGGATAAGGCTTGCTGGTTTGTCTGCTCGTCGGATGTGATTTGCAGTTTCTGCTCCTGCTGTCGCAATGCGTTTACCTCGGCGGCAACTTGTAGCCCGAGCCGCCCATCGGGCGCAATGGTCAATACACGCGGAAGCGACATCATGCCTGCCCAACCAGCCGCCTTGTATTCAGCCTCCGGACGGGCTTCCTGAATCCATCCCCAAAGAATGCGGTTGCCTGCTTTGTCGAGCTGTGTTTTGGGAGCGTAGAAAGATCCATAGTCCAGGATGCCGCTTTGATCGGAGTGAAAGGTCATCGTATCCGGATCGAGCTTGCCGGATTGCCACCAGGATTTTCCGAGGGTGGAGTAAATAAGGACTTGACGATCTCCCAGCGTGAAGAAGTCGGGACACTCCCAGACCTCCCAAGGGTCGACGGGGTTTGCACTGCTCGGATCGCGCTGGGCGAGGATGTGCAGGAAATCCCATTTTCGGAGGTCTTTGGAGCGGTAAAGGAGCACGGCTCCGCCGCGATTGGCGATGCCGGCGCCGAGAACGGTGTACCACCAGTCGCCCTGCCGCCAGGGAGAAGGGTCGCGGAAGCCGTTGACCTCAAGACCCGCGGGAGGCGCGGCGATGACCGGGTTCGGAATTTTGGTCCATGTCTTCAGTTCAGGGTCATCGGAAA
>JBAUHD010000079.1:0-4825 GCA_049680085.1 Acidobacteriaceae bacterium | reverse complement strand
CGAAGAATGAGATCTTGCTTTGCGGCTGCGACGGCCTGGTAGCGGTTCTGGATTTCCTCGGGGTCGAGCAGAGGGCGGAGGATGGAAGAACGCAGCAGGCGTTTGCCCATTGGCGTTTTGAGGCAATCGAGCGTGCGAACGAGGGTTGCGTCGCCTCCGGACTCGCTGAAGATGGGCTCCAGCAATTCAAGATTGCGCACCGTCACCTGGTCGAGGTGCATGTGCTGGCTGCGCTCATAGAAGCGGATGGAGTCCACGTGCCCGGCGTCATTCTGCTGCGTGTGGCGGACGTAGTGGACGACGACTCCGGCGGCGATGGCGGCCGCGCTGTGCCGGCGTAGGTCGAAGCCGTCGAGGGAAGCGGTTCCCATTTGCCGCTCCAGCAGCGGGACGGCGTAATCACGCGCGAAGGCCCAGTCTTCGACGGAGGTGCGGGTCCGGATGCGCTCGACGGCGGCGGCCAGGGCGGGGTCTTCACTGAGTGGGGCGTTGGAGGCGGCGAGGATTTCGCTGGGATTGAGGCGGGCCAACTCGTCCGCGCAGGAGGCGATGGCGCTTGCGCCGGTGAACTCGGTGACACGGAAGTCGGCGGTGGAGAGGTCGAGGTGGGCGAGGCCGACGGCTCCGTTGGTGAAGTGGACGGCGGCAAGATAGTTGTTCTGGCTCGATTCGAGCAAGGGATCGATGGCGGTGCCCGGCGTGAGCACGCGGGTTACGTCGCGGCGGACGATTTTCTTCGTCAGCTTCGGGTCTTCAAGCTGATCGCAGATGGCGACGCGATAGCCTTTGCGGAGCAGGCGGGCGATGTAGTTTTCCGCGGTGTGCCAGGGAACGCCGCACATGGGTATGGAGCGCTCCCGGTCGCGGGCGGTCAAGGTGATATCGAGTTCGCGCGAGGCGGTTTTCGCGTCGTCAAAAAACAGCTCGTAAAAGTCGCCCATGCGGAAAAAAAGCAGGGCGTCGGGATGCTGCTGTTTGGCGGCCCAGTACTGGCGCATGAGGGGCGTCTGGGCGGCGCTATCCTGCGTTTGGAAATTTTCGGACACGGATACGCCAGCATACCGTAAAACAGCATGCTGGCGTGCAGTCTAGCCCATCAGGCGGCGTGGTTCCATTGCGATGCCGCATCCGATCCGTGTTGCTTCACCATTTTGTTATATGTTCCGATGATCAGGAATGGCGCCGCCCATTGGCCCAGAAACAGGGCCATGTGTTTTTTGCCCGCGAGCTTGAATCCTAATGAGAGGCCCATTGAGGCGATTGCGGCTCCCAAATAGAGGCTTGACGGCACTTTGGATGTCCGGCTTTCGAGGTACGACGTTGTTTGATCCTCTTGCACTTCCCCGGGTTTGACACGATTGTCCATTTCTCCTCCTGAAAGTGTGATGCCGTCGGTGATTCGGCGGATGAGGGGTGAGCAGGCGCGTCAAAATTTGAGGGCGATTTTTCAGGCTGACTAAAACGAAGACGCAACCGTTATACTGGATGTTAGCTTTCGGTTAAGGCGCACCATGTATCTGCTGTGGCTTCGAGCGGCGGTGGTCCTTTATGGGCTGGCCTCCATGTCAGTATTGATCGCCGTGTTTGGGCGGCGCCCCCGCTGGCAGCGCGCCTGCCTGGGGGTCTCGGTGCTGGCGTGGTTTTTTCACGCTATTTCCTGCACGGAGATGCTGGCGCTGGAGCATCACTGGACTCCGACGGGGATGCACGAAGTGCAGTCCATGCTGGCGCTGCTGATCTGCACGGTTTTCCTGCTGATTGTGTGGCGCTATCGCACGCTGTCTTTTGGAGTGTTCGCGCTTCCGCTGGCGTTTCTGCTGACGGTTGTCCCGTCGCTGGGGCTGGATAAATACACCTTCAGCTCGCCGCTGATTCGGAGCGGGTGGCTTTTTGTACACATCACGGCGCTGATGACGGCATACGCCGCGCTGATCTTCAGTCTGTTGGCGAGCCTGCTCTATCTGTTGCAGGAGCGGCGGCTGAAGAACAAGCGATGGCCGGGCTTTCTGGACTGGCTGCCTCCGCTGGAAACCATGGACAGCATTGCCCAGACCACGCTGGTTCTCGGTTTTTGCGGCATGACGGTGGGTCTGTTCGCCGGTTCGCTGATTGCGCAGGAGCAATATGGCGCGCGGTATTTTGCTGATCCGAAGATATGGCTGTCGTTCCTGGTGTGGGGCCTTTATGTGGGGATGCTGTTTGTGCGGCGGAGCACGGGGCTGCGCGGGGTGCGGGCGGTGTATCTGTCGTCGCTGGTGTTCATCGCCATGCTGACGGTGTGGGCGGCGAATGTGTTCAGCTCAGTTCACAGGTTCGGTGCGCCATGAGGATTCTGCTGACCGGCCTGAACCACAAAACGGCTTCTGTCGAGATGCGCGAGCGTCTGGCTATTGCCGCAGAGAAGCTTGCGTTTGAGACGCAGGGATTGCTGTCGCATGACGGGGTGAGGGAGGGGCTGATTCTTTCCACCTGCAACCGGGTTGAGCTGCTGGTTTGCCATGAGGGAGGCGATCCGGCGCTTCCGGCGTATCTGAGCCGGTTGTTTGCGGTGGACGCGCGGACGCTTCAGCCACACCTTTATGAATATCGTGACGCGGAGGCGGTTCGGCATTTGTTCCGCGTTGCGGCCAGCCTGGATTCGATGGTGGTGGGCGAGCCGCAGATTTTGGGACAGGTGAAGGAGTCGTATGCCGCGGCGCGCAGCGTGGGCGCGGTGGGGCCGGAGTTGGAGCGGCTGATGCAGAGCGCGTTTGCGGCGGCGAAGAAAGTCAGGTCGGAGACGAGGATTGGCGCGTCGTCGGTTTCAATTGCGTCAGTGGCGGTGGACCTGGCGAGAAAAATTTTTGGCTCGCTCGAAGGCAAGCGCGTTCTGCTGGTGGGCGCGGGCAAAATGAGTGAGCTGGCGGCGCGGCACCTGATGCAGCAGGGCGCGGGGTCGCTACTGATCGCCAACCGCACGCATGAGCGGGCGATTGATCTGGCGCGAAAGTTTAACGGACACGTGGTCCGGTTTGAGGATCTGCATGCGCGCGCTGACGAAGCGGATATTCTGATTACCTCGACCGGCTCGCCGGAATTTTTGTTTCGCGCGCCGCACGCGCAGCAGTTTTTGCAGCGGCGGCGGAACCGACCGATGTTTTTCATCGACATTGCGGTGCCGAGGGATGTAGACCCCGAAATCAACCGGCTGGAAGGAATTTTTCTCTACGACATTGACGACTTGCAGTCCGTCGCGGCGTCGAATCTTGCTGATCGCGGCGCGGAGGCGACGCTGGCGGAGGAGATCCTGGAGCAGGAGCTGGCGCGCTACCAGCGGCGGGTGGAGGCCCTGGATGTGGTTCCCGCGCTGGTGGATTTGCAGGCGGCGGCTGAGGAGATGCGCCTGGCGGAGTTGCGGAGAAACCATGCTCATTTGCGGGGGCTGACCGCATCGCAGCAAGCCGCCGTTGAATCGATTACGCGCGGGCTGATGAATAAATTTCTGCACCAGCCCTTGCGAATGCTGAAGGCCGCGGCGCGCGAGGGAGACGCGGCGAGGGTGGAGGCGATTCGGTCGGCGTTTCTGCGGGAGGCCGGCAGGGATGAGGCGGCTGCAAACTTGTTTTCAGAAGAGCCGGTTCAGGAAACCGCAGAGCCCGTGGCCAGCGAAGGGCTGAAACCGTTTCTCTCGAAACGCTGATGGCGAATTCCACACAGCTTCGCATTGGGTCGCGCGGGTCGCAGCTTGCGCTGTGGCAGGCGAACCATGTTGCGGACAGGCTGCGGGCGCGGGGGCACGATGTTGCCATCGAGATTATCCGCACCACCGGCGACACGAAGAACAACCTGCCTTTCGCGCGTGTGGACACCAAGGGGATGTTTACGAAGGAGATTGAAGACGCGCTGGCGGAGGGGCGGATTGATTTGGCGGTGCATAGCTTGAAGGACCTGCCGACGATGTTGGCCGGGCCCTTTGCTCTGGCCGCGATTCCGGAGCGCTTGGATGCGAGCGACGCGTTTGTTTCCACGCGCTACGAGAGCTTTGCCGCGCTGCCGGCGGGCTCGCGCGTGGGGACCAGCAGTCTGCGGCGGCAGTCGCAGCTTCGCGCGCAGCGGCGGGACCTGGAGTACGTGGAGTTTCGCGGCAATGTGGACACGCGGCTTCGCAAGCTGGCCGAAGGGCAGGTAGAGGCAGTGGTTCTGGCCGCCGCCGGGCTGGAGCGGCTGGGACTTACCGAAAACATTCGCGAGAAATTTCCCGCGCTGGTGCTTTGCCCGTCCGCGGGGCAGGGCGCGCTGGCCATTGAGACGCGGTCCGAGGATGCGCAGACAATCGCGGCACTGGCTTTTCTGGAACACGCGACGACGCGGTTTGCGGTAACGGCGGAGCGGGCGGCGCTGGCCGCGCTGGGCGGCGGGTGTCAGGTTCCGATTGGGATTTACTGCGTGCCGTCGGACGAAGGATTTCGCATGACCGGGGTGGTGGCGAATCCGGAGGGGACGAGCGTTTTGCGGGCGGAGCTGGAGCATCAGCACGGCATGAGCGCGGAGACGCTGGGAGAGAAGCTGGCGCGGCAGCTCGTGGAGCAGGGGGCGGACGCGCTGCTGCGGATGGGGCTGTCGTGAGCGCCGAGCTGCCGCTTGCGGGAAAGCGCGTCCTTGTGACGAGAGCGCGGCGCCAGGCGGGGCAGCTTTCCGCGGAGCTGGCGAAATTGGGCGCGGAGGCGGTGGAGATTCCGGCGATTGAGATTTTGCCGCCGGAGTCGTTCGCGGCTCTGGATGCCGCGCTCCAAAATCTGAGCGAATTCGAGTGGCTCATTGTGACCAGCGCGAACGCCGTGCGCGC
>JBAUHD010000078.1:0-3865 GCA_049680085.1 Acidobacteriaceae bacterium | reverse complement strand
CCTGGTAGCCGGACTGATCGCCAGCGCGGCCGCCACGCGGCTTATCCAATCTCTGCTATTCGGGACCAAGCCGCTCGACCTCCCTGTCTTCCTGCTGGTAACATTCGTGCTGCTGTCGGTCGCCGCTCTTGCGTGTCTTCTTCCCGCCTGGCGCGCTTCTCGCCTCGATCCCATGCAGGCGCTGCGAACCGAATAACGGAGGGAACGCGCATGAAGGTCATGTACACCGCTGAAGTCACCACCGTGGACGCCCGCCACGGCCACGCACGAAGCTCCGATGGGCTGCTCGACATTGATCTGAGCCGCCCTGTTGAAATGGGCGGAACCGGCAAGGCCACCAATCCCGAACAGCTTTTTGGAGCGGGATACGCCGCCTGCTTCGGCGGGGCCGTGGAATACAACGCGCAGCAGAAGAAAATTAAAACCGGAACCATCACGGTGAAGTCGAAGGTCTCGCTTGGTCCCTACGATCCAGGACAGGGCGAAGGCTTCATCATTAAGGTCGATCTTGATGTGACGCTGCCGGAGATGGACCAGGCGTCAGCGGAGGAGCTGGTCGCGCTGGCGCACCGCACCTGCCCCTACTCCAACGCGACGCGCGGAAACATCGAGGTCAACCTCACTACGCACGGCGGAAAGTAGACTCGTCGCGTAGAACGTCGTCCACATGCGCGCAGGTCTGGGTGCGGTCAATCTGCCGCATCAACCCGCAGAGAACCTTCCCTGGACCCACTTCGATGAACTGCGCAGGGCCATCGCCCGCGAGCCGCCGCATCGATTCCACCCAGCGCACCGGGCCCGTGACCTGTCGAATCAGCGCGTCGCGCAGCGCCTCGGCTCCTATGTGCGCGGTCGCATCCACGTTCACCATTACCGGAACCTGCGCGTCGGCGAAGTTCAGCCCGCGCAGCACTTCCGCTAGCCTGTCCTGGGCCGGCTGCATGAGCGCGCAATGGAAGGGAGCGCTCACCGGCAGCATCACTACGCGCTTCGCGCCGCGCTCTTTCGCCAGCGCCCCGGCACGCTCCACCGCCGCCGCCGCGCCTGAGATTACCGTCTGCTCCGGAGAATTGAAGTTGGCCGCCGAGACCACTCCGCCTGTCTCCGCCGCCGCGTCGGTGCAGGCTCGGGTCGCCTCTTCCGAACTCATCCCCAGCACCGCCGCCATCGCGCCCTCGCCGGGGGGAACCGCCTCCTGCATGAAGCGTCCGCGGCTGCGAACCGTTTTTACGGCGTCGGTAAACGAGAGCACGCCCGCGGCCACATCCGCCGAATATTCTCCCAGCGAGTGGCCCGCGACAGCGTCCGGAACGATGTGCCGTTCCGCCAGAACGCGCTGCGCCGCGATGGAAACGGTAAAGATCGCGGGCTGGGTAAACTCCGTCAGCTTCAGTTGCTCTTCCGGGCCTTCAAAGCAAAGCCGCGAAAGAGAAAAGCCCAGCGCGTCATCGGCTTCTTCAAAGGTCTGCTTCGCGACCGGATACTTCTCAGCCAGCTCACGGCCCATGCCTACCGACTGCGAACCCTGTCCGGGAAAAAGAAAGATCAGCTTCGTGCTCATGCGCGTTAGTGTATCGCGGGGACTGGCCGTCCCCGGCAATGGCTTCGCGCGGCCACTCCCGTTGGTCGTGGATTCGGCCTTCGTGGAAAGCGGCAGGAATTGGTCCACACTGGGCCGGGTCGGCGCGATGGTTTGAGATGCCAGGTTCGTTGCGCTCCACCCTCCACTAAGATAGGGTCAAAGATATGGAGCTGACCTGCCATCGCTGCGGTGCGACCGTGCATGAGGGGGATCCCTTCTGTCCGCATTGCGCGGCGCCCCAGCTTCGCTACGAGGCGCCGGAGGAGCCGGCTCCCGCGTCGAACGCCGCGCCTTCGCAGCGCCTGAAAGCGCACGACCCCGGTGCGATCCACTGGCAGGACGCGATTCGCGCCGCCGCCATCATCGCGGTACCCGCCGGCCTTCTTTCCTCGCGCCTGGGCCTGCAAGGCATCTGGGCCATCTGGCTGATTGGCGGGGGCATGGTCGTCGCCTCCATCTATCGTCGCCGCACCGGAACGCTGCCCACCGGACGCATGGGTTGGCGCATCGGCATGCTGCTCGGATTGTTTACCGCGGCCGTCGCGACCACGATTGACGGCATCAGCCTGGTCGTGCAGCGATTCGCGCTCCATCAGGGATCTGTTATCGACCAGCGCTACCACGACGCCATTCAGTTGAGCAGCAAGATGTATGCCGGTCTGTTCGCGGCTTCCAATCCGCAGATGGCCTCGGCCATCGCCAGCGCGGAGCGCTTCTGGTACACGCCCGACGGCGCCGCCGCCATGATGCTGATCAACGCCGCCGGTCTGGCGTTTTTCATGCTCATCTTCGCGGGCGCCGGAGGAGCACTCGGCGCGCGCCTCACCGCCAAATCCGCGCAGACCAGCGCGCGTTAAAACAGCTCACGCAGCCTGATGGCCGCTGGCTTCGCCGCGAGCCTCGGCCAGCCGTTTGCGAACCTCATTGTCGGTCGTCGGATCGAAATTCTCATAGAACATACCCACCGCCATAAAGTTGCCGGGCGTTGCGACGCAAATCATCTGGTCCACTTCGCGGCTCAATTCGCGGCAGACCGCTTCCGCCGCCACTGGCACGGCGGCGACCAGTTCGCACGCGCGCGGACGCAAAGCGCGGACGGCGGCCAACATCGTGGCGCCGGTCGCCAACCCGTCGTCCACCAGAATCGCCACGCGCCCGTCAATCCGCGCTGACGGAAACCCGTTGCGGTAGACCTGCTCGCGCCGCTCGATCTCAAGCTCTTCGCGGCGCGCGACCGCCTCCAGAATTTCCGGCGAGATACCTAACTCCCGGACCACCCGCTCATTCACCACGCGCGTGCCGCCGCTCGCCACCGCGCCCATGGCAAGCTCCTCGTGCCCCGGCGCTCCAAGCTTGCGGACAACGAACACATCCAGCGGCAGCTTCAGCGCGCGCGCCACTTCATACGCCACAGGCACGCCGCCTCGCGGAATCCCGAGAATCACGGCGTCTCCCCAGTCTTTGCGCGACCGCTTCATGGCGCGCGCCAACTCGGCTCCGGCCTCTCGACGATCCTTGAAAATCATGGCGCGGCTCTCTCTTCCATAACCGATGCCCCGGAAACAATTGCGGATGTCCTCGCCGAGAGAGGCGGAACCCCGGCCTTGCGCGCATTTCTCATCCGCTCGCCGCATGAGCGATGCCCGTTGTCCCAAAGACCCGCCGATAGCGCGCAATTTCTTCCGGCGGCCCCAGGGCTTTCCGCAAGTCATCGGAAAGCTTGACCGCCGGCCTGCCTTCCACGCTGTCCAGTTTGCAGACCAGATTCACAGGATCGAAGCGGCCGCCTCCCCGGGGATCGCATCCGCGAAAGTCATTGGTCAGCAGCGTACCCCATCCCGCGCTGAAGCGGATGCGCCGCTCAGGAACCCATTTCCGCTCATCAAGAAAATCCTGTGCGCCGCGAAATTCCTCCAGCTTCGCGCCGTTCCGCAACCGGCCTGCGAAGTAGGCGTGCAGCTTCAGAATCGGATCAACATCCAGCGCGTCGGAGGCGATGAACAGCTTCGCCCGCGGGTCGCGCCCACGCTCTTTGATCCACGCGACGTATTCATCGCCCGCTGCGAACGGGTCCTTGCTGTCCGCGCGTTGCCCGGTCCAGTCGGCAACCCACTCGGGAGCGTCGCGAAGAAACTGCGTGGTGCCGAAGGTGTCCGGCAGCAGGATAAGCAATTCCCCCTGATATGTCTGCTGCCATAGCTCCAGGAGGCGATATTGCGACTGTTTCAACTCCTCATCATTTCGGGCCATCGCGGCCAGCGCCATCGGCAACTCATGCGCGTT
>JBAUHD010000077.1:0-8274 GCA_049680085.1 Acidobacteriaceae bacterium | reverse complement strand
GACTGGCAGGACAACAACCAGGGCGTAGTCAGGGGAAACGCGCACTATTACTATCCCGGCGGCAACTTTGGCGGTCCCGTTCCGTTCACCCACAAGAAGCTGCTCTTCTGGGGCGGTTATGAGCGGTTCCTGCAAAACACAGGCAATGCGAACGTGCTGAAGTCGTTCATCCCTACGCCTGAAATGATGGCGGGCGATTTCACCTCCGACAACGCCGACAACAATGCGTTGTGCCCCGATGGCTTTTCGTCAGCCGTCAAGGGCCAGTGGTGCAACGACCTTTCGGGGACGGTGCTGTCGGACGGCAGTTCTCCAATTCCCGCGGCCGCCGGCCAAACCGGCGCCACGATTCCTTCCCAATTCCTCGATCCGGGCTCGGCGGCTCTGGCCAGTTTCTGGCCCAAGGCCAACGCGAATCCCGCGACCACCAAGGGCGGATACAACTATTATCAGCCGATCTCCAACACCAACAATGGATGGATTTACCGCCTGCGGGTTGACTACAACATGAGCGACAAGACCAAGCTCTATGTTTCCTACCAGCAGGCCTACAGCGCGCAGTTGGCGCAGGGCAACGGCGCGCATATCTACTGGACGCCGAGCAACTCCATTCCCATGCCGGGCGGCGGCCTCTACGGCTACGTCTACACCAAGTCGCTTGCCGGCCACTTTGTCCACATCTTCAGCCCGACGGCGACCAATGAGTTCATTGCGGCCTGGGGCTACGGCAACTTTCCCTTCTCTCCGCCGGATATCAGCGCGATGTACAAGACCACGCTTGGATATCCTTCCACCTATGGAACGGTGTTCGGCAGTGGGTCCAAGTTCATCCCGTCGTACAGCTCCGCCGGTACCAATACCTTCCCGGATTTCTCGCAGAGCGATATCTTCGAGCCGAGCGGGTTCTATCTGGTCCGCAAGGAAGTACCCTCCTTTGCGGATAACTTCACCAAGGTATGGGGCGCGCACACTGTCAAGCTCGGCTTCTATACCCAGAACACCGGGAACCTGCAGGGCAACGACGGCACGAATCTCAACGGAAACATCAGCAACTTCGGCGGGCAGAACGCGAACGTGATTACGGGTCAAACGCTCGGCTCGCCCAACAACCCAGTCGCGAACTTCGTCACGGGTGTCGCAAGCGGCTATAGCGAAAGCAATAAAGCTCCGGTCAGCGACATGGCCTACCAGACGACGGCGGTCTATGTAGCGGATTCATGGAGGGCCACCAACCGGTTGAACCTGGACTTCGGCGCGCGCATTGAGCACGTTGGCCACTGGTATGACCGGCAAGGCACGGGCATGGCGGTGTTCTTCCCGAACCGCGTGTTGTCCGACTGGAACTCCGGAAAAATCGACCCCGGCTATTACTGGCACGGCATCGATCCGGGCATTCCTTTGAGCGGACAACCGAACCGCTTTGCGTTCGTCTCCCCGCGCTTCGGTATGGCCTACGACGTCTTCGGAACCGGCAACACCGTGGTCCGGGGCGGGTTTGGAGCTTACCGCTTCACGGGTCAGTACAACGATTACGCGGCAGCGCTGACCACCGCGCAGGCAGTCCAGAACTATAGCCTGCCGGGGCAAAGCACGGTCCTGTTGTCGCAGATCGGTTCATTGGCTCCGGCAACATGCACCACGCAGTGCCAAAGCGGCGGGCAGAACGGCCTGGATGCCAACGACTATGGCGAACCGCTCACCTATGCATATAACCTCACAATCGACCACAAGCTTGCCTGGGATTCGCTGCTCGACGTAGCCTATGTCGGCAACAGTACCAGCCAGCTTCTGGACGTGAGCGAGTCGATTGAAGGGAGCGACTTCAACGCCTTCGCCGACCAGAACAAAACTCCGATCGGGGCCTTCTTCAAACCCGACCCGGTGAACGGCAATCCGTCGTCCACCAACCCGGAGAACCAGAGCACGAATGCGGATGGAACTCCGACCCTCAATAAAGTTGCTGACTACCACCCATTTGGCTATGCCTACGGCAACAATACCGTGGTCGAGGCCAAGAGCCAGAGCTATACCAATTACAACGGCTTCCAGGTGGCATGGCTGAAATCCGCGGGGCGGCTGACCTACAACGTCAACTTCACATGGTCGAAGACACTGGGAACGGGCTTGCAAGCTGATCCTTACAATATGAGGCGAAATTACGGCGTGGAGTCGATTGATCGCCCCTACGTCTTCAATGCTTCCTATACCTACCAGACGGGGCACTTCAACCACGGCAACGCTTTCGTAAGAGGCGCGGTCGGCGGTTGGACGATCTCCGGAATCTCCACCTGGCAGGCGGGCGGCAGCCTGCTGGCTCTGCTGGGCAATGGCGTTCCGAACTTCGGATTGTCGGAGACATACACCAACCTTCCGGCGGATGCGGCAGCTCGGGGCATCACTCCGGGCATCGGGCAGTCGACGTACTTTGGCACGGACGAAAGCGGCCTTGCCATTATGCCGAAACTGACCTGCAACCCCAACGAAGGGCTCGCAAAATACCAGCGAATCCAGCTGAAGTGCTTCGCTCCGCCAGCAGTAGGAACGCAGGGTGGACAGAACTATCCTTACATGAGCATGGGTTCCTACTTCGATAACGATCTGGCGGTCTACAAGTCTTTCCCCATCAAAGGCGAGCAGACCATCCAGTTCCGTCTCTCGGCGTTTAACTGGATGAACCATCCGCTTCCGGAGTTCACTTCGCAAAACCAGATCACCTTAAAGTATCTGGTGGATTACCCCAGCAAGGACATCACCCTGAACACGGCTTCCATGACGAACAGCTTCGGCTTCATGGATACGAAGTCGCAAGCTCCGTATTCGCGCATCCTGGAGTTGAACGTGAAGTACAGCTTCTAACTAGTACCTCCATACGGAAGGCGAGCGGCACGGCTCGCCTTCCATTTTTTTTTGCGGCAAAATTGTTCTTCAACCTCGAATGGAGTGCTCGTGAATCTCAAGCTTGATCGGTCTTGCTCCACGCTTCGGCTCGGTGTGGCGCTGCTGTCTCTGGCGCTCATGGGCTGCGCGGGCGCGAACGCGCAATCCGCGGTCGGGACCGACGGTTCCGGGGCCTTCGCCACCGGGCATTACCGCAATCTGTTCGCGGCGCAAGGCCACTCCGAGCAGGAGATCACGCGCAAGATCGACGTGGCGTTCCATCAGCTCTTTCACGGCGACCCGCAAACGCAGGCCGTCTATTTTCCAGCCGGGAAAAACGCGAACGGAGCGCTCGCTTACCTGACCGACTGGGCGAACCACGATGTCCGGACCGAGGGTATGTCCTACGGCATGATGATTACGGTGCAGTTGAACAAAAAGGCCGAGTTTGACGCGCTCTGGAACTGGGCCAAAACCTATATGTACATCAGCGACCCGCACCATCCGTCCTACGGATATTTTTCATGGTCCTGCAAGCCCGACGGCACGCCGAACTCGGAAACCGCCGCGCCCGACGGCGAAGAATACTTTGTGATGTCGCTGTACTTCGCCGCCGCGCGCTGGGGCAACGGAACAGGAATTTACGATTACCAGGCGCAGGCCGATCAATTGCTGACCACGATGCGGCATCACCCGGTGGTGACGGGGCCGACGCGCTACGGACCCCGCACAGAAGGGCCGGAGGTCGAGGAGAGCGCGAAGATGATTCGCTTTGTGCCGGGCGTGGCCGCGGACTTTACGGACCCCTCGTATCATCTGCCCTCGTTCTATGAATTGTGGGCGCGCTGGGGCCCTCCGGCGGACCGCGCCTTCTGGGCTCAGGCAGCCGAGGTGAGCCGGGAGTTTTTTGTAAAGACAACCAACCCGAAGACGGGGCTGGCGCCCGGCTACGCCAACTTTGACGGCACTCCCAGGAAGACCCGCTTCGCACAGTCCTCCATCTTCGGCTACGACGCATGGCGCGTGGCGAGCAACTGGGCGATGGACTGGTCGTGGTGGCATAAGGCTCCGCAAGAACAAGTGTTGAGCGACCGCATCCAGGCGTTCTTCGCTTCGCAGGGCATCAGCAATTATGGCGACCAATATACGCTGGACGGCAAAGAGATTGAGGACATTCACGCAACTGGACTTGTCGCGACCAACGCGGCGGCCAGCCTGGCCAGCACGAATGCGGCGCGGGCCGCGCAGTTCGTGAACGCGCTGTGGGAGGCTCCCATCCCCTCCGGCCACGAGCGCTACTACGACGGCATGTTGTATCTGCTCAATATGCTGCACGTCAGCGGACGGTTCCGCATCTGGACCCCGAAGAATGTGACGCCGCCGGTCCACTTAACGTCGGAGCAGGACCATGCGCGGACAATGGCGCTGCTGCACATCCAGTCGATTCGGCCCGGAGTGAGCGGCAATTCAGGCTTGCCCGATTCGGCCAATTACGACGAATCCAAGGCGAATATTTACGGGCCGATGCCCAATCCGCTGGTGATGAACGACGGCAAAAAAGTGGCCTCCGCCGCGATGTGGTGGGAGCAGCGACGCCCGCAGCTTGTCCATATGTTTAACCATGACATTTATGGCCGCGTTCCGGCGCATGTTCCCGCGGTGCATTGGGCAGTCACGAGTGTGACACGCGAGAAGAACGGAGACGTTCCGGTCGTTACCAAGCATTTGGTTGGCCGCGTGGATAACTCGTCCTACCCGCAGGTCGCGGTGAATATTCAACTCACGCTGACCACCCCGGCCGAGGCACGGGGCCCGGTGCCGGTCATCATGGAACTTGACATCGATGCGGCGACGATGGCTGCGCTGATGAAGCGCTTCCCCGCGTTCCGGAATCTGGCCAAGCCCAACGGGCCGACATGGCAGCAGCAGGCGCTGGCGCACGGATGGGGATACGCCAGCTATATCCCGAACAGCGTGCAGGCCGACAACGGCGCGGGATTGACCGAGGGAATCATCGGCCTCGTGAACCAGGGCCAGCCGCGCGGCGTGGACGACTGGGGCGTGCTGCGCGCATGGGCCTGGGGAGCCAGCCGCGCGCTCGACTACTTCGAAACAGACCCCGCGGTCAACGCCAAAGAAGTTGCCATCGCCGGGCACTCGCGCTACGGCAAGGCGTCGCTCATCGCCATGGCTTACGACCAGCGCTTTTCCGCGGGCTACATCAGTTCGTCGGGCGAGGCTGGAGCCAAGCCCTATCGCCGCAACTGGGGCGAGATGGTGGGAAACATCGCGGGCACCGGGGAGTATCACTGGATGGCGGGTAATTTTCTGAAATATGACGGGCCGCTGGACATCAAAGATATTCCGATTGATGCGGACGAGTTGATCGCACTCTGCGCGCCGCGGCCTGTGTTCATCAGCGGCGGCTCGACTGCCAAGGGAGACGGATGGGTGGATGCGCGGGGAATGTTCATGGCGGCTGCCGCGGCCAGCCCTGTCTACACGCTGCTGGGGAAGAGAGGGTTGCAGACGACGGTATTTCCTGCGATCCAAACGCCTCTGCTCGATGGAACCATCGCCTTCCGGCAGCACGATGAGGGACATACTCCGGTGCCGAACTGGCCGTACTTCATGAGGTTCGTCAGCCGTTATTGGAGCGCAGGCCGAGGCCGCTAAATGGGGCGTCGAATCATGAGTCCTTCGACTCCGCTCATTCGCGGACGTTGATGCCGAGGGTACGCATTTTGCGGTACAAATGGCTGCGTTCGAGGCCGAGCGATTCAGCGGCGCGGCTCATGTTGCCGTGACACTCGTCGATTTTTTTCAGGATGTACTCGCGCTCATAGGCTTCGCGGGCCTGCTGGAGAGTGCTGAAGTCTTCACCGCGATTGTCGTGACGCCGGTGGACGAGCATGGGCAGGTGGCGGCGCTCGATGCGCAGGATATGCGGGTTGAGAATGAGGACCCGCTCCAGAATGTTCTTCAGTTCGCGCACGTTGCCCGGCCAGGGATATTGCTTGAGCAGGTCGATGGCGTCGTCGGCGATTTCGATGCGGGGACGCCCGTACTCACGCCCGAAGGAGCGGAGGAATTCGCGGGTGAGCGGGCGAATGTCTTCCTTGCGCTCGCGCAGCGGCGGCACAAAAAATGGCATGACGTTCAGGCGGTAGAAGAGGTCTTCGCGGAAATTCCCTTTCGCGGTTTCCTCTTCGAGATTCTTGTTGGTGGCAGCGACGACCCGGGCATCGACTCGAATGGGCTGAGTTGCGCCGACCGGGACGAAGCTCTGCTCGTCGAGCGCGCGGAGGACGCGGGCCTGGGTCTTGAGGCTCATGTCGCCCACTTCGTCGAGGAAAAGGGTGCCGCCGTCGGCGCGCTCGAAAGTGCCGCGTTTTTCGGGCGGGCCTCCGGGAATGGCGCTGTTGCGGTAGCCGAAGAGCTCGCTTTCGATAAAGTCCTCGGGGATGGCGGCGCAGTTCAGCTCGACGAAAACGCGGTCATGGCGGGGGCTTTCCGCGTGGATGGCGCGCGCGATCAGCTCCTTGCCGGATCCAGATTCGCCATAGATAAGGACGCGGCCGTTGGTGGGAGCCATGAGCTTGATCTGCTGGCGAATGGCTTTGGCGGGAACGCTATCTCCGGTGACGCTGGCCTCAAGTTCGAGCTGCCGTTTGTATTCGAGGTTTTCGTTGCGGAGTCGGCGGGACTCAACGGCATTTTTGACGACGATGAGGGTGCGTTCCAGCAGGAGCGGCTTTTCGAGGAAGTCAAAGGCTCCGAGTTTCGTCGCTTTGACAGCGGTTTCGATGGTGGCGTGGCCGGAGACGACGATAACCTCGGGACGATTTTCAGCGGCCAGGGAGCGCGTGTCCTTGAGCACGTCCAGACCGTCGCGGTCGGGGAGCAGGATATCGAGCAGCAGCACATCGTAGGTCGCGTCGCGGAGCAAAACCACGGCTTCCTGGCCACTGGGCGTGGTGGTAACGACATAGCCCTCTTCGCGAAGGATGCCTTCGAGGGATTCGCGAATGGTGGCCTCGTCATCGACTACGAGGATGTGGTTCATCGGGGCTGCTCCGTGGGCTGCTCCGTTGGATGCTGAGTTTCGGGCTCCGATTCTTCGAGTTGGGCTTCAGCCGGCTTGCAGCCGTTGGCGAAGGGAATCTCAAGGATGAAGCGCGCGCCGGCGGGAGAGTTGTCTTCCGCGCGGATGGAGCCGTTGTGCTGCTGGATGATTTTGGCAGCGATGGCCAGGCCCAGGCCCGTTCCTCGCTGTTTGCTCGAGACGTAGGGCAGGAAGAGGCGCTCGCGCATGTCGCTGGTGAGGCCGTGGCCGGTGTCGGAGAGAATGAGTTCGGCCATGGGGCCACTTTCGCTCATGCCGGTCTCGATGGAAAGAACGCGGACGAAGCTGGACTGCATGGCCTCGGCGGCGTTGTCGATGAGATTGGCGAGCGCGCGCTGGAGCGACTGCGGATCGGCCATGACGGGGGGCAGATCGGGCGCGAGGCGCTGGTCGATGTGCACACCATCGAGACGCCCCTGAAACATCAGGACGGCGCTTTCGACGATGGCGTTGAGACTGACGGACCGGGGACGGGCGGCTGGAAATTCGGCGAGCGTGGAGAACTGGTCGACGAGGCCGCGTATGGATTCAACCGAGGAGAGAATCACTTCGACGCAGCGGCGGATGATTCCGGGAGAGTCCGGGAGGTCACGGTCGAGACGTCGGCGGATGCGCTCGGCGGAGAGCGCGATGGGGGTGAGCGGATTTTTGATCTCATGGGCGACGCGCTGGGCGACCTCTTTCCACGCAAGCTGGCGCTGGGCGCGGAAGAACTCGGTGATGTCCTCAATGACCAGGATGGAGCCGCGGCGGTTGTGGCCGAGATCAAGCAGTGCGACGGTGGCGGTGAGATGGAGAGGGCCGGAAATGCTGGGCATTTCAAACTCGGCGGCGGCGAGACCCATGCGCTGCGCGCGCCGTTCGAGGAAGGCGAATTCAGCGGCGATTTCTGGCGGAAACAGGGAGTGGAGCGGGATTCCGGCGAGAGAGTTCGAGCGCGGCGCTCCAGCAAGACGAAGGAAAGCGCGGTTGGCCTGGAGGATGTTGCGGTCCGGATCAAGCGTGACGACGCTGTTGGGGATGGTTTCGAGGATGGTCTCCAACTCCTTGCGGCGGGCTTCGAGCGCGGAGTTGACCGCGGAGAGTTGGGTAGCGGATGACTCGGCGCGGGCGCGGCTCTGCTCAAGGTCGGCGGCCATGTGGTTGAAGGAGCGGATGAGTTCGCCCAATTCCTGCGTGGCGGTTATGGTGACGCGAGTGCGGTACTGCCCCTGTCCGATTTCGGCCATGGCATCGGCGAGGGCCTCAAGGGGCCGGGTGATCTGCTTGGA
>JBAUHD010000076.1:0-2133 GCA_049680085.1 Acidobacteriaceae bacterium | reverse complement strand
TTGCGCGATAAGTCCACGACAACCACATTGGGATCGAGAATTTGGAGTTCGCGGAGCAGATTCAGCGACGAGTCCTTGGAGCCATCATTGACGTAGACCGTCTCCCAGTCTTCGCCGGTACCGTTTAGTGCGTTTGCAACCGCTGCATGGAATTTGAGGATAAGCTCTTCTTCATTGAAGATAGGCACAACCACCGAAATCATAAAAACAACTCCCCGGACTCGCTCCTTGTTGATCTTGCCTATTCTTTCCTTTCGCTTGCGGCCTTCCCCCCTGCTACATACACATATTGGATGCGCGCTGGCGGAGATCGCCGTCTATTGGGGAGAAAAATCACTCCGGCTGCGCCTGAAAAATCCGGACTTTCCATCGGACTTCGGAAGGTGTGAGGACCACGATGTAGCGCGCGCGCATTGGCTCAGTGGCGAGAACCTTGCCGTCATGAATAACCTGTTGATCATATTGAACGTTATCCACGAGTTGAATCGACAAGCCCTCGGGCGAGTAGAAGATAATTTTGAGGTCGTGCGAGCGGTCCTGGTAGCGCGTGCGAATGCCGGCCTTGGCCTGTTCGCGAATGGTGGCGGCGAGTTTGTCCCGCGCGGCGCCGACAAAGTCCGGATCGAGCAGGCCCGCGCGGTTCTGCTCGAGGGCGGCTTTCATGGCGCTCCACGATTGCATGTAGTCGCGAACGACGGCGGTTGCGGTCTGCGTCGCAAGCGGTCGCGGCCCATGCAGATCCGGGGGCGCAACATGCACAGTTGCCTGGCCGGCCCACAAGGCCAGCGGCGTGGCGGCAAGCGCCACCAGCACAGCCATGATTCTCAACACGCTATCTTTCCCAATGAATTTCATTTCCAAGAACAACTCCGCTCGCCACGGAAATGGTTGCGCCAGGATGCGCCGGCATTTTGACTTGCGCAATGCCACGCTTGAGCGGAACGTCCACCGTGGATTGCATTCCCTGGTAGCCTTCGGTGAATGTAACGATGGTTCCGTCCGGCACCGCGTTGCCGCTGCAGTCGCGTACCGGATCGGTCTTCAACTGTACCTGTTCTCCTTCCGGTTGCGCGCTCATCCGCAGCCCGCAAGGGTCGCCTGGGACCTGCTCGATGATGCGCCTGCTGGAGACCCCTCCGGCTTGCGCCACGAATTGGCTCATTCCCTCTTTTGCCGTCGAATCGAGTTGTACCCACGCCGCGCCGTTCACCGCGGTTACATTGCGATGTTGCGCCGCTCCGGCGGGAGGAGTGAGATTAAAAGAGACAGTCAGGGGTTGGGTGATGAGGTTGTGGTAGGCGTCGAAAACGTAGACCGCGCCGCTTATGCCGTTGCGCAGGTTTACCGGAAGGCGCGATGGACGCGCGAGAAACGTAAGGTGTGCAGCCTGGTTTGCGGGGAGCACATCCAGCGGGTGTTGTTCTGTAGACGAGCCGCCCGTGAGAATCACCAGATATTGTCCGGCATTGGTCAACAAGCCAGCATCCACCGATGCGGTGTTGCCAAGCTTCACATCCTTCCGGAGCATCTGCCCTGGTCCGACGATGTAGAGAACCCCGTTGCCGCTTCCGGTGGTCTGTATCTGAAAAGCGCTTCCCGCCTGAATGGTTTGAGGCACGGTCATGCGTTGCGCCGCGGCCAATTGCAGCGCGGCGAAGAGGGCTCCGCAAAACAGCCATGCGCATCGGGTGGTCACGAAATGCTCCCGACGCTGTAGGTCGCAGCGACGGTGCGTTCGCTGCTGATCTTTTTTGCGAGGTCCTCGGGAATGTGAATGTTGAATGGGACCGGGGTCTGCGGCAACAGGGCGCGGTCAATATACTGGTCCGCGACCCAGACCAACTGGCCGGATTTGTCATAGAAGGTCGCGAGCACATGCGCGATGTTCACGACCTGCCCGCTTTCATTCACAAGCTGACCGGTCAGCGAAGCGTCCGGCGCAGGGTTCAGCTTCTGATTGTCCATCTGGATGACGGGGTCCGCGGACGCCGAGACGAGCGTGGAGATTGGGTTCAGGTGAATGCTTCCAACGTCCGACAGAGTGGCATTGGGGAAGCTGATGAAAAATGGCGTGACTTGCTTGGGCAGCAGCGTGGGCAGAATTTTGTCAAAGCTGTCTTCGCTGGCGATTGG
>JBAUHD010000075.1:0-4204 GCA_049680085.1 Acidobacteriaceae bacterium | reverse complement strand
CGGACGCGGTTGCCTGGACGGCGAGTCCCGGCCAGCCCCTAATCCAAACCGCGCCGTACCCCGCGCCGCACTGCGTCGGTAAAAATCCCGTACACCGCGTGCGATACCCATTCGCTGATGCGCTCCTGGGTCGGCTGCTCATTCTTCGGGCGCGACAGGCCCATCCTTGGCAGAACGGTCTCGTGGGTGATCTTATTCAGCGTCAGGCCGAAGGCCGCGCCCTTCCACGCCCCCAGCGACGGCTCCATTTCCACCGCCGCTCCATAGATCGCGCCCGCCGCCGCGCCAAAACCCCAATGGATGCCCTGCATCGCCGCCGTCTTGCTGTCTTCGGGCAGGTCGCGCCCCGTCACCTGTTCCACCAGCACCACCGGTGGCGAAGGCTGCCCATCCGTCCGCGGCGGAAAAATCTTCTCCGTCAGCATCTTCGCCCCCGCTCCGGCCAGCCCGCCAATCATCCCGGCAATCGCGCCCTTCACAATCGAGCGCTCGCGTTTTGTCATGGTCGCCATAGCACTGTAGGATGCGCCTATTTAGGTATTGCCGACAAGCTTCAATACCCGACCCCCGCTTTTCGCATCCAACTTGCATATCAAGAGCCGTCAAAACCGAGGACCCCGGCCAGTCTCTTGAGAAGGGGAGCCCCAAATGAGCCTTGCCGTTCGACCGTGCCCAACCAGAAAAGACCTCGAAGAACAAAGCGCCATCCTCACCAACAGGCTCTCGAACATCGCCTCCAAGCTGATGACCCTGGTCGCCGCCGATCACTCGGGGTTCAACGCCGCCAGCGCCCGCTGCGGCGAAGTGCGGGTGCAGCTCAAGGAGTCGCGCCTCCGTCTCCAGGCTCACCGCTCCCAGCACGGCTGCTGAGCAACCCGGCAAGGCCGTCGCCGTGAGCGAACCGGCGTTTTTCTCCTTTCTCTTCGCGCATTTGCGCTCTTTCTTCCACTTCATCTTCTTTCCATTCGCATCCAACTCTGCAGAGATGAAGTCTCGATTGGGAGGAAATCTGATGAAATCCATGCTTACCGTCGTTTGCTGCGCGGCTTTGTGCGCGGCTCCCGCCTTCGCCCAGCACAAGTCCATGACCGATCAGCAATTTGTCGATTTTGCCGCGCAAACCGACATGGCGGAAGCCAACCTCGGCCAGCTTGCGCAGGACAACGCATCTTCGCAGGACGTGAAAGATTACGGCCAGATGCTCGCTACCGACCACACCAACGACTTCAGCCAGTTGCATGCCGCCGCGCAGACCGCCAGCCTGAACGTGCCGGACGCGATTGACTCCGCGCACAACAAGGCGATGATCACGCCCTACCAGAAGCTGAAAGGCTCAGCCTTCGACCATCACTATCTCAGGGACATGGTTGCCGGGCACACCAAGGCCATCGCCGTCTACAAGAAGGAAGCCATGGACGCGCAGAACGACGCCCTGAAGGCCTACGCCCAGGCCGCCCTGCCTACCCTGCAGAAGCACCTCGACCAGGCCAAAGACCTCGAAAAGAAGAAGTAGAAGCTGGGATGCGGCGGCCATCTCCGCAAGCAGGCGGGCGCTCTGACTCGGCGTCTGTCTATTTGCGCCAGTAATTGTTGGCCGCGGCAATGGTCTGGAACTCGATGGCCACGACCTGCCCGGCGGCGATCAGGCTTTCCGGATTGGTCGCGTAACTTGGCCGGCCTGCCTTAAGAACATCCAGATTCGGCTGGATGTTGTGAATCGTGTGGCGAGCCAGCGTGAGCGCTAGCGCGCGCCCCTCCTCAGGTGTTGCGGTCATCAAGGTTCCGCCCGGTACAAGAACCAGCCCTTCCTCCGGTACACGATTCATAGCATCCTCCTCAATTTTTCCCATCCCCGACAGTTTACAGCGGTTCTCCAATGGGCAGATCCAAGGCACTAGGCATTGTCAACCTAGTGGTAAAAAATCCAGAAAACAGGTGATATATGTTGACAATAATAAAGCGCTATATTGACAAAATGTGCCATAATGAGTGAACAATAGTAGCTACGGGAGAAATTCAATGTCTATGATCCGGGAGAGAGGAGAGGCGGCGCGGCGCTACATCCTGGAAAATGTACAAAAGCGTCCTGCTGATATTGGTAAGCTTGCGTCTCGACATCTCGGAATCTCTCGCCAAGCGGTTAACCGGCACCTGCACCTGCTTGTAGAAGAGGGTGCCTTAACGGCTCAAGGGCAAACGCGGAATCGATCCTATGCCTTGGCCCCTCTCGTAGAATGGAGCTCGCATTATCCGCTGACACCAGATTTGGAAGAAGACGTGGTATGGCGAATTGATGTGGCGCCCCACCTTGGTTCTTTGCCGCAAAACGTCCTCGACATTTGGCAATACGGATTCACTGAGATGTTCAATAATGCAAAGGACCACTCCGGCGGCACCATGATTTCTGTTTTCTTATCCAGAACCGCCGCCGCGAGCCAAGTCGCCATAGTGGATAACGGCGTCGGAATTTTTAAAAAGATTCAGGCTGCCTTCGGATTAACTGACGAGTTGCACGCCATCCTCGAACTTTCCAAGGGAAAACTCACAACTGCTCCCGCCGGTCACACGGGGGAGGGGATATTTTTTACCTCTCATATGTTCGATTCTTTCGACATTCTTTCCGGGGGGCTGTATTACACGCATAAGTTTGGCGACGCTGAAGGGTGGCTCACAGGACAATCGCAGCCTGATAACGGAACCGTGGTATGGCTGAAGTTAAGCAACCACACCGCTCGTACATCTACCAAAGTATTCAAGAAATTCTCATCCGGGCCTGATGACTATCGATTCGCCAAGACGATTGTGCCGGTAAAACTTGCGCAATACGGGAACGAAAAGTTGGTCTCTCGGTCGCAGGCGAAGCGCGTCGTGGCGCGAGTGGATCAATTTTCCACGGTGATCTTCGATTTTAAGGACGTGGACTACGTCGGCCAGGCATTCGCGGACGAAGTTTTTCGCGTCTTTGCGCACCAGCATCCTGACATCAGAATCGTTGCCGTAAATGGAAGCTCAGAGGTGAAGCAGATGATCGAACGAGCCAAATCTTCTGGCCTTCCCGGTAGCGCTCCAGAGTAATAGAGTGATTCGGTTGCACGTTGGAAGTGCCAGGAAGTTGCGAGTAACCACACTGCGGACCCGGCACTCCAGCTTCAGAGCGAGCCTTGCAATTCCCCAGCTTTTCCTCAATAATCAAAAGACGCGCCTAACGGGCGCGGGAATATGACCACGGCCGGCGGGCTTTGTTGCCGAGCGGTGGGAGACTGAAAAAGAGTCGAGGATGTATGTCGAAAAAAGTTGGGAAGAACGTCGCCAAGGCGCGCGCGGCTGTTGAGCAGCGTCCTTACGCGCTTCAGGATGCGGTTCCGCTCCTGCAAAAAGTGAAATTCGCAAAGTTTGACGAGACCGTGGACCTTACCATGCGTCTCGGAGTCGATCCCCGCCATGCCGACCAGATGGTGCGCGGCACCGTGGTTCTGCCGCATGGGCTGGGCAAGACCAAGCGCGTGGCCGTCATCACCAGTGGCGACCGCCTCAGGGATGCCGAAGCCGCCGGAGCCGAGTTCGTCGGCGGTGAAGACCTCGTCGAAAAAATTCAGAAAGAAGGCTGGACCGATTTTGACGCGCTCATCGCCACGCCCGACATGATGAAATCCGTCGGACGCCTGGGCAAAGTCCTCGGCCCGCGCGGCCTCATGCCGAACCCCAAGACCGGCACGGTGACGAACGATGTGACCGCCGCGATCAGGGAAATCAAAGCCGGAAAAATCGAGTTCCGCACGGATAAAACGGCCCTGGTCCACGTTCCCGTGGGCAAGCTGTCGTTCCCGGTCGAAAAGCTGGTCGAGAACGCGCAGACGGTCATCACCAGCGTAGTTCGCGCCAAGCCTTCCGCGGCCAAGGGCAAGTACATCAAGGGCATCACGCTCAGCTCGACCATGGGTCCCGGAGTCCCGCTCGACAGCGCGGTCGCGGAAGCCGCCGCCAAGGCGTAAAAATTCAGCCTCTAGCTTCCAGCTTCTAGCCGCTGGCAAGCCAAAATGAGGCGCAGATTCAGATTTTAGCTAGGAGCTAGTAGCTGGAAGCTAGAGGCTGTTTTTATGGCATTAAGCAGATCAAGAAAAGCGGAGAAAGTCGAGATTCTCTCGAAAGAGCTGGAGACTTCAACCAGCGCCATCATCGGCACCTTCGCCAAGCTCACCGTCGC
>JBAUHD010000074.1:0-6579 GCA_049680085.1 Acidobacteriaceae bacterium | reverse complement strand
CCCTCAGAATCACCGGAGCCGACCGCGTCCGCTGGCTCAACGGCATGGTCACCAACACCATCAAGGCACTGCCTGAATGGCGCTGGAACTACAGCTTCATCCTCAATCCGCAAGGCCGCATCCAGGGAGACGCCAACGTCTTCTGCGCCCCCAACGCCCATTTTTTTGAGACCAGCCGCGAGCAAATGCCCCGCCTTTCCGCCCACCTCCGCCGCTACATCATCATGGACAAGGTTGAACTCCAACCGGTGGAGGCCTCGCGAACCACCCTCGGCATCGCCGGCCCCAAAGCCGCGGAAATCCTCGCCAAACTCGGAGCCTCCATCCCCGAAGAAGGCGCGTTCGCAACAGCCAGCGTCAACGGGACAGACGTAATCCTCGTCCACGCCCACAGCCCGCTCATCCCCCGTTTTGAGTTGGTGATCGAATCAGAATCGCTCGCCGCAATCTGGACCGCGCTCCAAAACGCCGGAGCCCTTCCCTGCGGCGTCGCCGCCATCGAAGCCCTGCGCATCCTTGAAGCAACGCCGCTCTACGGAACCGATATTCAAGAACAGCGCCTCGCCCAGGAAACCGGCCAGACCCGCGCCCTCAACTTCACCAAGGGCTGCTACCTCGGGCAGGAAATTATCGAGCGCGTGCGCTCGCGCGGCAACGTGCATCGTATGCTGCGGCAGTTCGCCGTCGAAAACTCTCCCACGGCTCTCGGTCCCGGCCAAACCATCCAACTCAACGCCGAAGGCTCCGAGCGAAATCCAGTCGGCGAGTTGACCAGCCTCGCCCACTACCATCTGCCCGGCTTCGCCGGCACGCTCGCGCTGGGCTTTATCCGCGCCGAAGCCGTCGAGAGCAAGCTGCCTCTCACTCACAGCGGCGGAGCGGTTACTCTGCTTGACGCCCCGCCCGCGCTGAACCAATAAGCTCCAGCGCGACTCCAATTAAAAGTTAAAGGAAGACGAATGCCCGAAAAACCACCCGAATTTACCGTGACCGACCGCCGCAAGTTCACCCTGGAAGGCGAACTGCGCGACGAGTCCGCGGCCACCCAACAAGAAGCCAACGCGCCTGAAGCCAAGCCTCAAGCCGCGAACCCCGAACCCCAGCCCGAATCCAAATCGCCCAAAATCGTGACCATGCCGGCTCCCAAAGCGGCGGACCCGGAGCCCGCTCCCGAACCGGCCAGAACTCAGGAGCAGTCCACGGACGCGCCCGAAACGCAGGAAGTCCCAGCCATCAGCGCGGAGGACGAAGCCGCGGCCCGCCGCGCCTATCAGCAATCGTCCGATCGCATTGAGACCATGCTGCGCGCCGCCAACCCCGCCGCCGGAGCCCCACCCGCCGTCACCTTCGAGCATGTCCTCCAATCCATCTATCTCTCCGCCATCGTCGCCCTCGGCGCCGCCACCGAACCGGGACAGAAGCCACAAATCGATATTCTCGGCGCGCGCCAGAGCATCGACATGCTCGGCGTCCTGCAGGAGAAGACCCAGGGCAATCTCTCCGAAAAAGAGCAGCTCCTGCTTCAGAACGCGCTCTTTGAGGCCCGCATGATGTTTCTTGAAATCACCAACGCCATCGCGCAGCAGGCGCAGCAGCGCCCCCCGCAGGGGAAGAGGTAGCCGCCCCGCCTCGCATGAATGCGGAAATCACCATCCTCGGCAGCGGCACGTCCATGGGCGTGCCCACGCTCGGCTGCGACTGCGCCGTCTGCACTTCCACGGACCCGCGCGACCGCCGCACCCGGCCCGCCATTGCCGTCGAGTGGGATGGGCACACGGTGCTCATCGACACCGGGCAGGACTTCCGCGATCAGGCCCTGCGCGAGCGCATCCGTCACATCGACGCCGTGCTCTATACCCATCCTCACGCCGACCATATTCTCGGCATGGACGATCTACGGCCTCTCACGTTCCATCGCGCCAACGGCGGTCTTCCGCTGTATGCCGACGACACGACGGCCTCCGTGCTGGAGCGCATTTTTGAGTACACCTTTTCGCCCAAAGCGGATTATCCCAATCGCGCGCGCGTCGTGCTCAATCGGCTGAACGGCCAGGAGTCGCTCGAAATCAGCGGGCTCCGCTTCCAGCGCGTGCCGCTGCTGCACGGGAACATCGAGGTCGCCGGCTATCGCTTCGGCTCCGCCGCCTACCTCACCGACATGAACGGACTCCCGGAAACCAGCCTGCCGCTGCTCCAGAATCTTGACGTGCTCATCATCGACGCCCTCCGCTGGAACCACCATCCCAGCCACAACAACGTGGAGCAGGCCCTCAACTGGATCGAGCGCATCCAGCCGCGTCGCGCTTTCTTTACCCACATCGCGCACGAGCTGGGCCACGCGGCCACCGAAGCCAAGCTGCCCGCGCACGTCCGCCTCGCCTACGACGGGCTGCGCATCAGGTTCGAGATTTAGGCCATGAATATTTTCCGCTCCCTCGACCCGCTTCCCGCCTGGCCCGGCCGCACCGTGCTCGCCATTGGCAATTTCGACGGCGTGCATCGCGGCCACCAGGCCATCCTCGCCAACGTGCGGCAGCGCGCCGCGCAAATCGGCGCAACCTCCGTCGCAGTGACGTTTCATCCCCATCCCGTGCGGGTGCTGCGCCCCGGGCAGGCGCCCAAATTAATCACGCCGCTCCCGCAAAAACTCGACCTGCTCGCCGCAACCGGGATCGACGCGACTGTCGTCATTCCCTTCACACCGGAGTTTTCCCACCTCTCCGCTTTGGAGTTTGCCCGCGACGTGCTCCTCGGCACGCTCCAGGCCGCCGAAGTCCACGAGGGCGACAACTTCCGTTTCGGGCACAACGCCAGCGCGGGCGCTGCGGAGCTGGCGCGGCTGGGCCGCGAGCTTGGCTTCGGAGTCGTGGCGCAGCCCGCGCTGCACGTGCGCGGAATCCAGGTTTCAAGCTCGGTCACGCGGCGCGCCATTGCCGAGGGAGACATGGCGCTCGCCCGCGCGCTGCTGGGTCGCGCTTTTTCCATTCGCTCCACGCCGGCAGCAGGACGCGGCATCGGAGCCCGCCTCACCGTCCCCACCATCAACCTCGCGCCCTACGACGAACTGCTCCCGGCGGGCGGCGTCTACGTCGCACGCATGAAAATCGGCGACCAGATCTTCGACGCCGTAACCAACGCCGGCACTCGCCCCACCTTCGGCGAAAACGCCTACGCCATCGAGTCCTATTTGCTGAATTTCCGCGAAATCAACCTGACAGAAAACATCCCCCTCGAGCTCTGCTTCCTCAAGCGAATCCGCGAAGAGCGCCGCTTCGACTCACCCGCTCAGTTGAAGGAACAAATCCTGAAAGACGCAGCCCACGCCAGCCGCTACTTCCGCCTGCTGAACCAGCGCGCGGCGCTCAGCGCGAGATCAACTTTGGTGTACCCAGATAAAGCCTTGTCATCGTAAGAGAAATATTGTCATCCCGGCCGAACCGGCGTGTCGAAATAACTTCCGTCCGACCCCAGATTGCCATCGTAAGAGAAATCTTGTCATCCCGACCGAAGTCATTGCGAAGCAATGACGCAGCGGAGGGACCTGCACTTCTTTCGGGGGTACGCCAGCACTACTTCCGCCTTAGCGTCCCGCACTCCCAGCCAACAACCGCGCGCTAAAGTCCTTCGCCGTCTCCCGAATCCCGTCCTCCAGCGTCGTCCGCGCTCTCCAGCCCAGCGCGTGAATGCGGCTCACGTCCAGCAGCTTCCGCGGCGTCCCATCCGGCTTCGACGCATCAAAAGACAGCTCGCCCCCAAAACCCGCAATCCGGCAAATCATCTCCGCCAGCTCGCGAATGCTCAGGTCTTCGCCGGTCCCCACATTCAGCAGCGGAGGCTCGTCCGCCCGCAGCAGCGCGTCAAACTTCTCCTCCGGCAGATTCATCAAAAAAACGCAAGCCTCGGCCAGATCGCGGCTGAAGAGAAATTCGCGCCTCGGCGTGCCGCTTCCCCACACCATGATTTCGCGCGCCCCAGCGGCTTTCGCCTCCAGCGCTTTGCGCAGCAGCGCCGCCAGCACGTGCGAGGTCGCGAGATCAAAATTCTCGCCCGGCCCGTAAAGATTCGTCGGCATCACCGCAAAAAACTTCGTCCCGTACTGCCGGTTGAAGGCCCAGCACATCTCGATTCCGGCGATCTTCGCCACCGCATAAGGCCGATTCGTCAACTCCAGTGGCCCCGTCAGCAGCGACTCCTCGCGGATCGGCTGCGGAGCCAGCCGAGGATAAATGCAGCTCGACCCCAGAAACAGCAGCCGCCGCACGCCCACCCGCTGCGCCGCGTTCAGCACGCTCGATTGAATCGCAAGGTTGTCACGAAGAAAATCCCCCGGCATCGCGCTGTTCGCCAGAATGCCGCCCACCTTCGCCGCCGCCAGAAACACGTACTCCGGGCGCTCCCGACGGAAGAACTCCTCCACCTCGGCTCCGCGCGTAAGGTCCAGCTCCGCGCGAGTCCGCAGCAAAAGGTTCGCGTACCCCTTCCACGCAAGCTCCTGACGAATCGCATTCCCAACCAGCCCGCGATGTCCGGCGATAAAAATTCTGCTGTCTTTTTTCATCAGCTTCTTTCGCGCCTATTCGTGAAAGTTGTAGGCGTTAAACCCGTGCTTCTTCACCAGAGCGTCGCGTTCAGCCGTCCCCCGGTCGGCCTCCACCATTTGCTTCACAAGCTCGCGGAAGCTGGTGCGCGGCGACCATCCAAGCTCCCGTGCCGCCTTCGACGAGTCGCCGATCAGCGTCTCAACCTCCGTAGGCCGGAAGTAGCGCGGATCAACAGCCACGATCAAGTTGCCGTCGCCGTCGCGCGCCTTCTCCTCCACACCCTCGCCCTCCCAGTGAAGACTGAAGCCCAGCATCTCCGCCGCAAGGTTCACAAAATCGCGCACGCTGTGCTGCTCGCCCGTCGCGATCACATAATCCTTCGCCTCCTGCTGCTGCAACATGCGCCATTGAATCTCAACATAATCCCGCGCGCAGCCCCAGTCGCGCCGCGCCTCCAGATTCCCCAGGTACAGCGTCTTCTCCAGCCCCGCCCGAATCCTCGCCAGCGCCCGCGTAATCTTCCGCGTGACAAAAATCTCTCCCCGCATCGGCGACTCGTGAT
The DNA here is from genome assembly GCA_049680085.1 of Acidobacteriaceae bacterium. GTDB lineage: Bacteria > Acidobacteriota > Terriglobia > Terriglobales > Acidobacteriaceae > Silvibacterium. The sequence goes on along the minus strand of JBAUHD010000074.1, from coordinate 1,476 downwards.
TAAACAAAATTCCATTGCAGGCGTAAATCCCATACGCCTCGCGATAGTTCACCGTAATCCAGTAGGCGTACAGCTTCGCCACCGCGTAGGGCGACCGCGGATAAAACGGCGTGGTCTCCCGCTGCGGCGTCTCCTGCACCAGCCCATAAAGCTCCGACGTGGACGCCTGGTAAAATCGCGTCCGCGCCTCCAGCCCGCAAATCCGAATCGCCTCCAGCAGCCGCAGCGCACCCAGCGCATCCGTGTTCGCCGTGTATTCCGGCTCTTCAAACGACACCTTCACGTGGCTCTGCGCCCCCAGGTTGTAGACCTCATCCGGCTGCACCTTCTGCATAACATGCAGCAGCGACCCGGCATCCGTCAGGTCACCGTAGTGCAGAATCAGGTGCTGGCTCTCCGCATGAGGATCTTCGTACAGGTGGTCAATGCGTTTCGTATTGAACAGCGACGCCGGACGCTTGATGCCATGGACCTGATAGCCCTGCTTCAAGAGAAATTCGGCGAGATAGGCGCCATCCTGTCCGGTGATTCCAGTAATCAGGGCTTTCTTCAATCGATTGTGCTCCGAGGGGGAAGGTTTGGAAATTCGATAGTGGGTCGGTCTGATCGTATCAGGGCACGGCTTTACGGCCTGCTGAAACACTCGACTTGAGTCGGCCTTTGAAGGGGACGGGCTTCAGCCCGTCCGTTAAATGACTAAAATCAGCGCGGCTTTAGCCGTTGAGGAATGTCTTTCTCCCAAACCGGCCCCTTGCCAAAATTTCGCTATGCGACCTCCATATTTTAAGGGATGCTCGCATAACGCCGGATCTAATCCCCGCTCTCCGCAATTGCGGCCCCCGGAGCCTCCACCCGCTCACCCGCCAGCGCCGACTCAAAGCGCAGCAGCACCGAATCCAGCGCCAGCTCCCGCACCGCGAAACCCCGCGCCGCATCTCCCATCCGGGAACGCAGCGCCGCGTTATCCGCCAGCAACACCGCCGCCTGCGCCATCGCCTCCACGTCCCCCGGCGCAACCGCAATCCCGTGCCCTTCCACCGCGCTCGCAATCTGAGTTCCCGCCGCCGCCGTGGCAATCACCGGACGCCCGCTGGCCAGCATTCCCGTCAGCTTCGACGGCATCACCAGGTCCGCGGCCCCGGCCCGCTGCGGAAGCAAATGAATGTCCGCCAGATTCAGCAGCTCATTCAGCCGCTCCACCGGCTGCAGGGGAAGAAACGTTACATTCGCCAGCCCCCCGACCCCCTGCTCCAGTCGCCCGCGGTACGCCCCATCTCCGCAAATAACAAACCGTAAACGCGCATGGGCCCGCAATCGTTCCGCCAATCGCGGCAAAATCTCCAGACCCTGTTTCGCGCCCATGTTCCCGGAATAAAGCAGGACCACATCGTCCCGCCCGATGCCCAACTCCTCACGCAGCGCGTTCCGCCCATCCAGCGGCCGAATCGCCTCCACATCCACCCAGTTGGGAAAGAA
>JBAUHD010000073.1:0-7386 GCA_049680085.1 Acidobacteriaceae bacterium | reverse complement strand
CGGTGGGCAAGGCCGCGCCCTGGTTCATCCTGGGAGTCATGCTGTTTTCCTTCGCGGTGCGCGCCGTGTATGTGGAAAGCTGCTCCATGTTCACGCGCGGCGGCGTCTATCGCGTGGTCAAGGAGGCCCTCGGCGGCAACTTCGCCAAGCTCAGCGTCTCGGCCCTCATGTTCGACTACATCCTTACCGGGCCTATCTCCGGCGTCTCCGCCGGGCAGTATATAACCGGACTGCTGAATGAGCTGATGAATGTAGGCGCAGCGCACGGCTGGCTACCGCTGGTGCTCATCAACGGCCACACCGCGCGCCAGCTTCCGGTAAATGAAACCTCCGCGATCTTCTGCGCCCTCGTCACCATTTACTTCTGGTGGCAGAACACCAAAGGTATCGAGGAGTCCAGCGACAAGGCCCTCGAAGTCATGAAAGTCACCACCATCATGGTGGTGCTGCTGCTTGGCTGGGGTATCTGGACCGCCATTCGCATCCACGCGAAATTTCCTCCCCTCCCCACTCCCTCCAATCTCCACTTTTCCAAGGACGCGCTCGGGTTCCTCTCCGGCAGCAAAATCGCCACCGGTCTCGGACTCTTCGGCATCATCATGGCCTTCGGCCATTCCATCCTGGCCATGAGCGGCGAGGAGACGCTGGCCCAGGTCAATCGCGAAATTGAGCATCCGAAGCTCAAGAACCTCAAGCGAGCGGCGATTGTCATCGCCATTTATAGCTTTGTCTTTACCGGACTCGTCTCCCTGCTCGCCGTCATGATCATTCCCGATGCCGTGCGCATTCCGGTCTATCGCGACAACCTCATCGCCGGACTCGCCATGTACATGGTTGGTCCGCATACGCTGCGCATTATCTTCCGCGTTTTTGTCGTCATTGTCGGCTTTCTTATCCTTTCCGGCGCCGTGAATACCTCCATCATCGGGTCCACCGGCGTGCTGATGCGCGTGGCCGAGGACGGCGTGCTGACCGATTGGTTCCGCAAACCGCATCGCAGGTTCGGAACCAGTTATCGCATCATCAATCTTGTGACCGCGCTCCAGCTATTCACCATCATTGTGACCCGCGGCAACGTCATCGTGCTGGGCGAAGCGTATGCCTTCGGCGTGATCTGGAGCTTTACCTTCAACAGCCTCGCCATGCTCGTCCTCCGCTGGAAATACCATGGAGAGCGCGGCTGGAAGGTTCCCGTCAACATCAAAATCCGTGGCTTTGAACTACCGGTCGGACTGTTTTGCGTCTTCCTGGTCCTGCTCACGACAGCCATTGTGAACCTATTCACAAAGAGCGTGGCAACAGAAAGTGGCCTTGCCTTCGCCGCTACTTTCTTCATCATCTTCACTATTTCGGAACGCAAGAACCTGAAGCGCCAGCTTGCCACCGCCAAACAGATGAAGGAGCACTTCCAACTGGAGCAGCCGGAAGAGATAGGGCGCGAAGCTTTGGACCTGAGGCCTGGAGCCGTGCTGGTCACGATGCGCGACGCAGCCAACCCCTTCGCGTTGAAGTGGACCCTTTCGCGTACCAATACGGAGGATCAGGACGTTGTTGTCCTTACCGCCCGGATGATGGGTGTGGGTGGGCCGGAGTATCTTGCCCATCAGCTATTCAGCGAGCATGAGCAGATGCTCTTCACCAAGGCTGTTTCCGTTGCGGAAAGCTTCGGCAAACACATTTCCCTGCTGGTTGTGCCCGCCGGCGATGTATTTGCCGCGCTTGTCCAGACCGCGAACCTGCTGGAGGTTTCCGCGCTGGTATCGGGCCTTTCTTCCAAGATGACAGCCGCGGACCAGGCCTATTACGTCGGGCAGGCATGGGAGGCTCTTCCAGAACCCAAGCGGCAGTTTACCTTCTACGTGATTATGCCCAGCGGCGATGCGCGGGCGTTTCACATCGGTCCCCATGCTCCCACTCTGCAAGGCGAGGATGTGCAACTGGTCCATCGCTTATGGTTGAACTTCAGGCGGGACCCCGGCATGGAGTATCTGCACCATACCGACATTGTGACCTATGCCCTGACCAGGCTGGCCTCGGAATACGCCAGGGATAAAACTGAAACACTGAAAGACCTGCGAAGGCACACGCAAAATGCTCAGCGCGACGATAGTATGCTCCTGCATCTGCCGGAAGGTCCCGGACGTCTGTCGGAGGGACACGCCGTTCCCACCACCGAGCCTGAACACAAGGATTCGGATACCATCGAGGAGTAACCAAACCGGCGTAGTAGCTTGCCCCGCATTTGTATATGCCCGCGCGTTGTGTTATTCAATGGCTTGGAATTGTAATTATTGAAGACCATAAAGTAATTCAACGCGGCAATCATAAGCAGGGACTGGAGAACCGATGCAGGTAAATCAAATACTTTCTGAGATAGACAATGAAATCGCGCGTCTGCAACAGGCGCGCAACCTACTGGCGGGCGGAACGGGCGCGGGAACCAAAGGCAGGCGCGGCGCATCCGCTGCGGCAAAGCCGGCGAAGAAGAAGAAAGGCGGCAGGCGCCGCATGAGCGCGGATGCGCGCAAGAGGCTTTCCGAAGCTCTCAAGGCACGCTGGGCGGAACGGAAGAAGCGCGCCGCGACGAAAAGCTCCAAGTAAAAGCATAAGGGCCGCTCCCGATGGGAACGGCCCTTTTTACGCGCCCGAACCTTCCTACCGAATCGTTTCCCCAGGCTGAGGAGCGCGAACCGTGACTCCGGTTCCTTTCAGGTGCTGCTCAAACTCCGCCGGCGTGCCGGTAAGTTGCGGGAAGGTTCCATAGTGAATGGGGATCACGGTTTTCAGTCCCAGATAATTGGCGGCTACGGCCGCGGCTTTCGGGCCCATGGTGAAGTGGTCGCCGATGGGAATCATCCCTACTTCGGGCTGGTACAGCTCCTGGATAAGCCGCATGTCCGAGAACAGAGCAGTATCTCCCGCATGGTATAGAACCGGAGCGTTCTCAGCGGCGATGACGAACCCCGCGGGGTCGCCCGCATACAAAGTCTGTTTGCCGTCCTGAATACTTGAACTATGGCGGGCCTCCACCATACTGACGATGACGTCTTTGTATTGATAGGATCCGCCGAGGTTCATCCCTACCGTATTTTCAACTCCTTTGGAGCCGATCCATTCCGCCAGCTCATAAATCGCCACTACTTGCGGGCGGTGCTTTTTGGCGACTGTAACGGCGTCGGCAATGTGGTCGGAATGCCCGTGGGTCAGCAGCAACAGATCGAGTTTGTCCGGCAGCTTATATCCCTTGGGGTATTTCGGATTGTGTTCGAGAAACGGGTCAATCAGAATTTCCGTTCCCTGCGGCGTCGTAACGTGAACGGCCGCGTGGCCGAGCCAGGTGATTGCCAGTCCACTCCACTGTGTCATGCGATGCGCCCTCCCTTGTCTTTAAGATGCCGGCACGCGCCGCGCGCCCGTCGTCAGTGGGTAATCAGGACTTCATACAGATTGTCCTGAGCCAGAAAGAAGCGGTAATTGCTGAACTCCGAGAACAGCTCTTCAATCTTCCGGTTGGTGTAGACCCGTTGAACTAAGTGGGGCTCGGCGTCCTGCATTTCAATCTCGTCCGTGCCGGTCAGGTGATAGCGGCAAAAGACGGTGTTGGGACCCGTGGCTTTTCTGTGGAATACAGCGAGGATCAGCCCGCCGGGATGAATGGCGTTTTTCAGGCGCTCAATCAGCGGCTGCACCAGACCCTGCGGAATGTAGTCCAGAGTGTTCCACAGCAGCACCACGTCAAACTCGCGTCCGCTGAAGTTCAGGTTCTGTTCGAAGAATCCCGCCACGTCGAAGCCCGGCGGCCCGCCTTCCTCCTCGGGCGGAAGCGCCCAGGGGCCGGTCAGGGATTCATGCACGAGATCGGCCATGTAAACGCTGTGACCGAGGCTGGTCAGGAAGTTGATGTTCTGCGAAGACGTGGGGCCGATGTCCAGCACGCGGAGGTTCGGTTGTTCCTTCATGTGCTTCAGCATGGCGGACCACCCGCTGGAGTGGCGAGGAATGCGCGGCCCGGTGAGCACGGTGGCCCTGGCGCGATCCGGCTGGCTGGAAGTTCGCTGGAAGAGTTTGCGAAACACCTGAATTGGCTTTCCTTCTGTCCTGGGGAGTTTCTGTCCCTCTCGGGGCTAAATCACCTAGGTCGTACCGAAGAGGGCCCCGGCGGGCGGTGCGGAGGGCGGAGTGGAAGCTGTCGGGCTGGCGCCCTGACGCTCGGCTCCGGTCAGGTCCACCTTTCCGAACAGAACGGCGTTCTCTTCAATCGAGATGCGCGCCGCGTGGATGTCCCCTTTCAGATTGGATCCGGCCCTGAGCTCGACCCTCCCACTGGCGCTGATGTCCCCGGTCAGCGCGCCCAGCAGAATGACGTCGCGCGCCGAGACATTGGCCTGGACATGGGCGTTGGGACCGATGGTGAGACGGCTCTCGGTCAGGGTGATGGACCCTTCGATGGTCCCATCCACCACCAAATCTTCGCTTCCTTTCACTTCGCCGCGAATCTCGACCGATTTGCCGATGGATGCCGCCGTGCCTTCTCCTGTCGCCATTTGAACTCCTCCAAACCGCTGTTGCGCGCTTTCAATCGCACTATACGAGGTTCGTTCACGGGCTGCAACTGGCGGAAGCCGGCGGCCGCTGGGAGTGGCAACTTTGCGGACTGGCCTATTCTCAGGCGGAGCCGTTGGCGCCAAGCATTTGCAGCAGGACCTCCGCCGCTTCGGAGGCGTGGCGCGCGCCAAAGTCCGCGCCCAGTTGCAGCGTGGAGGCTTTGGGCGCCAGCCCGCTTAATTCGGCCGCGGCTGTTTGCGGCGCAAGCTGCGGAGTGCAGGGGCCCACCAGGATGTAATCCACATTGCCGTCGACACGCAACAGAATTTTGGCGTCGCGGAGAGAACAGACGGTCCTTACGTCAAAACCGTGCTGCACAAGCATGCTGCGCACAAAGACGCAAAGGTCCACCGACGGATCAAAGACCAATAGTCTGCGGCCGTTTTTTGCCTCTCTGGTGGGCGGCGGACGCTGGGTGAGAAACGACTGAATGGCTTCCTCCTCGGTGGGGAAGCTCTGGAGAAAGCCCGAGAGTTTTGTGATGCCGAGCAGGTGAGCGACGAACGGCTGCGGCGCAACCAGCCGGATGGCCCCGCCACGCGTGTTGAGGCGGTACGCATAGCGCACGAGCATGCCCAGCCCCATGCTGTCCATGCGGTTGACCTCGCTGAGGTCGAGGATGACGCAATCGAATTCCTGCCCCGCGGTTTCCATGGCGGCTTCCAGATTCAGGGCTTCCTGCCCCGCCATAATGCGTCCGGCGCATTGGAGGACGCAGACGGTTCCACAAAAGCGCGACGTTACCTTGAGAGACATAGGTTCCTTCTCTGGCCGCAGATATAGGGGGAATCGGAGGGGAGTTTGTGACCGGCCTACCAGCGTACATCAATTTGGCCAAAGGAGCACAACCGTGGGAGAGTCATCCCAAAAGGAGCGGTGGCGAACGGCGGTTTGCCAACGGCCTTGGCTGGGGGATACTTTGGATTGTTTTGCTGAGGTGGGTAATGGCGGATCGCCAATTGCGGTACCAATCGGGATTTGGGAATGAGTTTGCGACCGAGGCGGAGGAGGGCGCGCTGCCGGTGGGGCAGAATGCTCCGCAGCGGTCAAAGCTGGGGCTGTACACGGAGCAGTTCAGCGGAACGGCGTTTACGGCTCCGCGAGCCGTGAATCGGCGAACCTGGACGTATCGGATTCGTCCCTCGGTGACGCACAAGCCGTATGGAACCTATGAAGGCGCGGGCACGTCGCTGCTGCGCAGCGGACCCTTTACCGAAGTGCATACGTCGCCCAACCAGATGCGGTGGGACCCGGCGCCGATTCCCGAGACGGAAACGGACTTTGTCGACGGGCTGATTACGATGGGCGGCAACGGCGATCCGGCCATGCAGGCGGGCGTGGCCATCCATGTGTATGTGGCGAACGCTTCGATGCGGGGTCGATTTTTCTACAACGCCGATGGAGAGATGCTGCTGGTTCCGCAGGAGGGCTCGTTGACGTTGGCGACCGAGCTTGGCGTGCTGTCGGTAAGGCCGGGAGAGATTGCGGTGGTGCCGCGCGGGCTGAAGTTTCGCGTGGAGGTTGACGGCGGCGTGCGCGGATACGTATGCGAGAACTATGGGATGCAGTTCCGGCTGCCGGAACTGGGGCCGATTGGGGCCAACGGGCTGGCGAACGCGCGAGACTTTCTGGCTCCGGTGGCCGCTTATGAGGACGTGGACGGGGACTACAGGATCGTGGCGAAGTTTCTGGGGCGTCTGTGGGAGGCGGAGATTGACCACTCGCCGCTGGACGTGGTGGCGTGGCACGGGAACTATGTTCCTTATAAATACGACCTGGCGAAGTTCAACTGCATCAACTCGGTGAGCTTTGACCATCCCGACCCTTCGATTTACACGGTGCTGACCGCTCCCTCGGCGGTGGCGGGGACGGCGAATGTGGATTTCGCGATTTTTCCGCCGCGATGGATGGTGGCCGAGCATACATTCCGGCCTCCGTGGTTTCACCGCAACATGATGAACGAATTCATGGGGCTGGTGTTCGGGCAGTATGACGCCAAGGCGGAAGGGTTTGTCCCCGGCGGCGCGAGCCTGCACAACTGCATGGCCGGGCATGGGCCGGACGCCGAAACCTGGGAGCGGGCGAGCCGGGCGGAGTTGAAGCCGGTCCATCTGGCCGACACGCTGGCCTTCATGTTTGAGACGGGACTGGCGGTGCGTCCCACCAAGTTCGCGCTGGAGTCGAAGATTCGGCAGCACGAATACTACGAATGCTGGCAGGGGCTGAAGAACAACTTCAGGACAGCACGGCAATGACGGCGGGACGGGCGCTGATGACGGGCCTGGTGGATTACGCCGGGCTGTTTCCTCCGGCGGAGCTGGGAATGCTGGAGGCGGTGCGGCGGTATCGGGAATATCTGGCGGGCGAGGATCGATGGGCGCTGGGGCGGTTTGTGGTTCCGGCGGCGCGGCTGGCGGAGTTTGAGGCGGCGTTCGAGCAGGTCTGCTGCGGAGAACGCGAGCCGGTGTGGGCTCTGAGCGTGCTGGGGGCGGGCGATTGGAGCAGGCTCACGCGCGGCGCGCTTTTGGTGCAGTCGGTGGAAGTGAAGGCGGGTTCCGTGACCGAGGCGGAGCGGGAGCTTGCGGAGTGCGGCGGGGAGGTTCCGGTGTATGTGGAATTTGATCCGGGACGGGCGGCGGCGATGCTGCCGACGCTTTCGCGCGCGGGAGAGCGGGCGAAGATTCGGACCGGAGGCGTCGTAGCGGGTGCGTTTCCTTCCGTGGAAACGGTAGCCGGTTTTCTCGTGGCATGCGCGCGGACGCGGGTGCCGTTCAAGGCGAC
>JBAUHD010000072.1:0-3190 GCA_049680085.1 Acidobacteriaceae bacterium | reverse complement strand
CCCCCGCGTCTTCCGCAACCGCCGCGGCCCATGCCCGGCCCGCGGGACAGACAACACGATCCTCGCGAGGCATGGACCCGGATGCCCGCGCCGCCGAGAATGAGCTGATTCGCGAGGCCCAGCAGGGTTCGCGCACAGCCTTTGATACTCTGGTGCGTCAATATGATCAGGCGGTGCTTCGGCTGGCACTGCACTTGACGGGCTCCGAACAGGACGCGGAGGACATTCATCAGGAGGCGTTTCTCAAGGCTTACCGGTATCTGGCGAATTTCCGGTTTGAGTGCTCGTTCTACACCTGGATTTACCGGATTGTGACCAACCTGTGCCTGGACCTGCTGCGGCGGCGGAAGTCGCGGCGCGAGGATCAGGCGGTGATGATCGATTCGAGCGGCGAGGAGATGGACCTGCTGAACAACGTCTCCGACGAGCGGGCCAGCGCGAATCCCGATCGCGAGCTGAACCGGAAGTATCTGGGCGAGCGAATCCTGTCGGCGCTGGATGAATTGACTCCGCGGGAACGGATGGTCTTTGAGCTGAAGCACTACCAGGGTCTGCGGCTGCGGATGATCGGGGAAATGCTGAATACGACGGAAGAGACGGCGACGAATACGCTGTTCCGGGCGACGCGGAAGCTAAGGGCGAACCTGGCGCAGGTGCGGTGAGAAGCGAGCGGTCAGCGGTCAGAAAAGGCTCAGGGCTCAGATAGAGATTAGCGGCCAACGAGCCGTGGCGTGAGTCAAGCACGAAAATTTTGAGGCGGTGAGGCAGAGGTATCACCATGAAATGCGAAGCGGCGCAGGAAAAGATTGCTCTGGCGGCTTGGGGGGAGATATCCGAGGAGCAGCGGGGGCTGCTGGAAGAGCATCTGGCCGGGTGCGAGGCGTGCAGCATTGAGCGCGAGGCGGTGGAGGCGATGGCGAAAGCGATGGCTCTGCTGCCGGCCGAGGAGCCTTCGGCGAACCTGCTGGCGCGGACGCGGCTGCGGCTGGAAGAGGCGCTGGATGGGCTTCCGCGGGAGAGTTGGCTGGTGCAGCTTTCGCAGCGGTTTTCGCTGGGCATGGCGCGGCTGCGGTCGGCGCCGCTGGCGGCTTCGGTGTTGCTGGTGATGGGCATTGCGGCGGGCGGCTATGGGGGCTATCGCGCGGGGCTGCACACGCATGACGCAGCCCAGACGGATTTGATCTTGAAGGCGGCGGAGCAGAACAATACGCAGGCGAAGATTGCCGGCGTGAGCAGCGTGGTGCAGGAGCCGGATTCGAAGACGGTGGTGGTGAACTATAACCGGCTGGTTCCGGACTCGATTCAGGGGTCGGTGGATGATCCGCAGATTCGGCAGCTTTTGCTGCTGGGGGCGCGGAATCGGGCGAACTCGAGCGTCCGCGATGACTCGGTGGGGCTGCTGGCGGACGAGTGCCGCGCGGGGCGGCAGTGCGCGGATGGGCCGATTCGCAATGCGCTGATGGTGGCAATGCTGTATGACAAGAGTCCGGCGGTGCGGATGAAGGCTCTGGATGGCTTGCAGCCTTATGTGGGCGATGACATGAGCGTGCGCGACGCGGTGCTGGAAGCGCTGATGAACGATTCGGATGCGAAGATTCGGGCGGAGGCGATTGGGATGCTGACTCCGGCGGAGGCTGATTCGAGCGTGCGCGAGGTGCTGCACACGGTGGCCACGCAGGATGATAATCCGGGCATTCGGTATGCCTCGCAGCAGGTGCTGGATACGGCTCCGCAGATGCAGTAACAGGCGAGTAAAAGTGCAGGTCCCTCCACTACGCTCCCGTCGGTCGCTTCGGTCGGGATGACAATCGCTTCAATTCCTTTTGAAACAGAGCCGCTGCATTGCGTTATCGCGTTTAGTTGGTGGCGGCGATGGCGGCGACGATTTCGTCCATTGCTTGAACGGTGGCTCCGTCGTCAGGTCCGTGGTTGTTGCAGAGGACGGAGAAGACGAGGGTGTGGCCGCTGGCGGCGGTGAGGTATCCGCTGAGCGTATGGACGCCGGCGAGGGTTCCGGTTTTTGCGAAAACATGGCCGCGCAGAGATCGCTGGTGGAAGCGGCCGGCGAGGGAGCCGTCGACGCCGCCGATGGGGAGGCTGGCGCGCAGTTCCCCGCCCCAGGGCTGTTGCGCGGCGTAGACCAGCAGGCGGGCGAAGGCGCGCGGCGTGATAAGGTCCTGCGGGGAAAGGCCGGAGCCGTCGTAGAGTTCGAAGTCCGCCGGATCGACTCCGGCCTGAAGCAGAAATTGGCGCACGACGCGCGCCCCCTGCGCGATGGAGCCGTCGCCGGCTTCGAGGCGTCCGAGGGCGCGAAGGAAAAGCTCCGCGTGGAGATTCTGGCTGACTTTGAGAGTTACGGCGATGTCCTGCTCGAAGGGCGGGGAGACGTGGGTGGCGAGGACGCGCTCGTCGTCCGTTGGCGGGGCGATGGTTTTGAGGGCGAGCGGATGGAGGACCAGTGGTTGGTCCACCTCGGCGCGGAAGCCCGCAGTATTCGTCGAGAGGCGATGGTGCGCTTTTGCCAAGCCGGTGACAGTGATGCCGCGCGCCAGCAGCATTTGGCGGAGGGCGATGGCGGCGAACTCGGCGGGGTCTTCGATGGCGAGGGCGGCATGGAGTCCGGTTTGGTTGACGGTTCCGAAGAGCCGGACGGTTTTGGAGCCTGGCTGACGGTCGAGTCCTGACGACGCGCGGCGGTGTCCAGGGAGCAGAGTGAGAGAATTTTCGAGGTTGTAATAGGGCGTGTTGGGGCACCAGGCGACATTCATGGCAGCGTTGACCGGCACGCGCGCTGAAGGCGGCGGGGCGGGGCTTTGCGGCGTGCTGGAGGGACAGTCGGCGGCGGAGACTCCGGGGCCGACGTTGAGGTAGACGACATTGTCGTTGACGGTGAGCGCGGAAACGGGCGCGCCGTATTCCCAGGTGAGATCGCCCCAGGCCCAGCCCTGGTCGTATGGCTCCCAAGGAAACCAGGTGTCGTCGCCGAGGATGTCGCCGTCGACGCGCTTGACGCCTTTGGCAACGATCTGGCCGGCCATGTTGGCGAGGGCCGCGAGCGGCGGATTGGGACGCTCGGTGCGTCCATCGTAGGGATAGACACGTCCGGACATGGTGGGGTCGCCGGCGCCGAGCAATTCGATGTTTCCGTGCAGTGTGCCGGCGGCATCAAGCGTGCCGGAGGTCACGGCGT
>JBAUHD010000071.1:0-7470 GCA_049680085.1 Acidobacteriaceae bacterium | reverse complement strand
TTCCACGTGTCGCTGACGAAGCGTTTCCAGTCCAGCAGCAGCGCGGGATTTTCATCGTTCTGGCGAACCGGTATCTGGTCGAAGTTGTTATAGGTCTGGCTCCAGTAGGTGGTCCCCCACTGGTAGTTGAGGTTGGCGATGGTTACATATTTCTTCTGGAGCCATGCGCGAAACTGGGCTTTGGCTTCAGGGTCGAAGGAGGGTTCGGCGTACTCGTTGTCAAGCTGCCAGCCGACCACGTTGGGATTGTGGCCGTATCGAATGGCCATGCGTTCGGCAATGTCGTGCGCGAGCTCGCGGTATTTTTTGTCGGCGAAGGAGAATTGCTGCCGGTTGCCGTGTTCGGCGCGAACTCCGTCTTCGCTGACGCGCAGAGTTTCAGGATATTTCTGCGTGAGCCACGCGGGCGGCGCGGCGGTGGGCGTGCCCAGCACAACGCAGATGTGGTGCTTGGCCGCGAGCGCGATGGCTTTGTCGAGCCAGTCCCAGTTGTACTGGCCCTCGGTCGGCTCCATGGTGCTCCAGGCGAACTCGCCTACGCGCACGACGTGGATGTGCGCGGCCTCCATGCGTTCGAGATCGGGTTCCCATTGCGACTCGGGCCACTGCTCGGGATACCATGAGGCCCCGAGCAGGATGGGCGGCTGGTTGGTATAGTTCGTAGCCTGCGCGTATGTAAGCGGTGCCACGAGCGAGACGAGAAGAAGCAATGAGGCCAGACGCATGAGGCAGTCTCCAGAAATAGACGTTATTGGCGAAGCAGAATTCCCGCCGAATGATAGGTTACCCCATCGATCACAGTTTCGAGCTTCGGAAGTGTGGGCGTTTCGGTAAAAACTTCAATTCTGCCATTGGCGAGCATGACGGTGTCCTCGGCCTTGGCGCCGCGCAGGCTTGGGTTATAAGCAAAGGCTTGCGGCGTGGTGACGCGCTCGGCGCCGCGCGGCGTGATGATCCAATCGCGCTCGGCATAGCCGCAGGCCCCACCCTGGTGGTGGCGCTCGATCTCATCCGCTGCTCCTGCGGCGGCGTAGGCGCGCTGCGCGGCGGCGAAAATTTCGCTGGAGGCAGCCCCGTCACGAGTGGCGTGGAGGATCCTCGCGTCAATTTGCGCGGCGGCCGTAAAGGCGGCGGCGAGCTCGGCCGGCGGCTTTCCAAAGTACACGAAGCGGGTGATGGAGGCGGTCAGTCCGCAGCGGCGCGCGCACAGATTCACCATGCCGTAGCGTTGGAGAACTCCGGCGCGTGGGACCGCGTGCTTGTAGCGATGAATGCGGTCGTCCACGCCCATCAGCAGCACGGTGGGCGCGAGGCCGCGCGTCAGCAGCGCCGATGCGGTGCGCGCGGCCATCTCCCGTTCGGAAACGCCCGGCGCGAGTCCTTCGAGAACTTCCACCGTAGCGGCGGCGGTCTCTTGAGCGACGATGCGGAAGCGGTCGATTTCACCGGGCAGAAGCGGGGTTTGCAGATCGGTCAGGCTGACCAGTTTCGCGTCTGGATGAGAAGTGTCGGAGAGCAGCGCCGCGCCCGCCGCCAGTTCGCGGATGAGATTGCCGGGACCTTCGTGCCAGGGATAAAGCATGGCTTCATAGCCGAGGCCGGCGAACTCTTCTTCGGCGAGGCGCGGGCCTTCATTGTTGGGCGCGAGGTAATAGCGGCGGCCGTCCCGGGTGAGCAGCAGCGAGCAGACGGCCGTTTCAACGCCGAGCGCGACGCGGGCTTCGACCTGCCCGGCGGTGATCCAGGCGAGGTTGCCGTGACGGCTGAGGAGCAGGGCTCCGGCGTTGTTGCGGTCAAGAAAATTTTCTACGCGGTTAAGCTTTTCGCGAATCTCATCGTGGATATGCTGCGAGTCGTTCAGGCCTGTCATTACGCTCCGTTCAGCGGTTCAAAATTGAGCAAAGCGATTTTAGATGAATGGGCGCGCGGATGGACAGAAGCGCTTCAGGCGCAGGATTTCTGGGCGCAGCCGATGGGACGCAGGCTGAGATGCGCGGCGAGAATGATGAGCGCGACCCAGACCAGATCGGCCCCAAGCAGGTGGAGAACTTGCATGGAGAGCGGCGTAAGCAGGGTGAGGTCGGCAACTCCCAGCGCATACTGCGCCGCGAGTAGCGCGGTGAGCAGCAGGGCGAGCTTGCGGTGCGCCGCGGTGCGCGCTCCGGCGACGATGAGCGCCAAAACAAAGGCGCCGGCAAGAATGGCCGCGGCCGGGTGCAGCCAGCGGAGTCGAAGCATCCAGTTGCTGTGCGCCGAAAAATCCTGAAGAAAGGCGGCACGCAGACTCGTGGAAGGATGGAGCGTGTCGGCCAGCGCGGCGAGCGAGCCCGTGACTCCCACGATGAGGATGGAGACGATGCCCGCAAGGGTAAGCCCCAGGCTGCGAAACTCGACGCTGCCGCGCATGAAGCCGCGTTTGCGGGAGAGCAAGTGCGCCGTCAACGCCATGGCTCCGAGCATGAGCAGCGTATTGGTCAGGTGCAGCCCCAGGTAGGCGGTTCGCGCAATCGACTGGTTGTTGGCCGTCATGCCGAACAGTACCAGTCCGGCTCCCAGCAGCGCTTCATCCACAATCAGGATCAGCGAGGCGACGGAGGCCGCGCGGGCCAGATGGCGTTTGGGCGTGCCCCGGAACGTCCAGACGACAAGGCCCACAACGGCGAGCAGGTCGATGAGGCTGGTGGCGCGGTGAGTGTATTCGATGATGGTGGAAATGGCGGGATGGTGCTGAAAGATGGATCCGTTGCAGAGCGGCCAATGGTCGCCGCAGCCGTTGCCGGAGCCGGTGGCGCGCACCGCCGTCCCCCAAAGAATGACCGCGATGTTGTAGACCACGACGGCCCAGGCGAAGGCCCGCAGCCCGCGCGATGGAGCGGGAGATTTGAGCGACGGAGAGGCGACAGCAGAGGTGGAAGCGCTCATGGAGTTTCAGGAACTATTTTACGTCCGACGGGTACAACTCCGCGCGACTGCCGGGAATCTGCTCGGGTATGAGAAGCACAAAAATGCTGAGTATACTGCTGGCTTCCGCATTGGTGTGCGGGGTTGGCGTGACTGCCAGAGCGCAGGATAATGGCGCCAAGCAGGACATGAAAGACGCCGGAAACCACACGAAAGATGCGGCCCAGGACGCGGGTCACGCGACGAAGAAGACCACGAAAAAGGTGTATCACAAGACGAAGAAGGGTACGAAGAAGGCGTATCACAAGACGAAGAAGGGGACGCACAAGGCCTACGACAAGACGAAAGATGGCGCGCATCGGGCCACTTCTCCGGACCAGAAGCATTAGAGCAGGAGAGCGAGCTTGAGTGGGCCACTTGTCGCTCAACTCTTGTTCCCCACTCAAGCCAAAAGCAGGCTTGAGTGGGCCACCTGTCACCTGTCCGCCACTCGCTTTTGAAAATTGGTTAGAAAAGATATACTGATCCTGAAAACAAAGGACTTAGCAAAACGTTGATCCTGAAAACAAAGGACTTACGGGGTTGATCCTGAAAATAAAGGACTTAGCTTCGCTCAGGGCTCAGGGCTCAGGGCTCAGGGCTCAGGGTAGGCTGTTTCGGGCAATTACTCAAAAATTTAATGTTGATCTTGTAAACAAAGGACTTAGCCGATTTGATCCTGTAAACAAAGGACTTAGCTGATTTGATCCTGAAAACAAAGGAGTTAGCTAGGAATTTCTCTAAAATCTCTAAAAGCGGAAAGGCGCAGCCGGAGCTGCGCCTTGCGGTCGAGTCAATTTTCTCTCCTCTTTTAAGTTTAACAGGTTGGGGGAATTCAGATGCATTCGGAAGTCACTGTAACCAGGCGACTTAATGGGATTGCCTCTTGACAGGTTTTTGGGGTGAACCCCGTTGGGTGAGACAGAGTGTCATTTGACATGGGTACGGAACGGAGAATTGCTCTCTCCCATGTCTCAAAAGCGAGACATGGGGCACTCGGCTTGGGGAGAAGCTTACTCTTGTGGGCCACCCGCCGAACCTCAGTGCAAGCGCAATAGTCCGAATAGCGACACCGATGGGAGTAATCCGAAAAGCCACCATCGCGAGTCCTTGATTGCGGCAACCAAGACAGAAGCGATGGACAACAGGGCGATTCCCACGAGCATTTCCCGACGGGTTGAGACGGTGGGCAGAAAAAAGAAGATCGACGAACGGGAGAACACGCTCAACCAGCACAAAAGGGAGACGGTTAATCCCACGATTCCAAGAGTTCTGCCTCTCATCCGTGGGATCTCTCCTTGGTGTAGCAGGAAACCGACTGGGAAATTAGTGGTCGGATTGTGCTCTCCAACATGAACGTCACCGCTCGTCGGGACTGTGGCATTCGGTAGTACGGGGATAATCGCGTGCCCCGAGTCGGCTCCTGTGAAGAAGTTCCCAGGGCTTCTCATATGAACCAAAGAGCCGCCCGGTGGCGGTCGGTGCGCATTGCTAAATCGCGCATCCAGAAAAGACTCAGCGTAACCAGCGTTCTCCCATGCTTTGATGGCGTCTTGTACGCTTCCGGCAAATGTCCATCTTGCATTCAGCCTCTGGTTCCCGCGGCCGTGGTCCGAAAAGGTAAAGCTGAACTTTTCGCTCAGGTTCCCACCGCCCTTAATCCCCGAGACGGCGTCAGTTCCCTGGAGCCACGAGCCGTTCTGTGTTGTTCCCGAAGAATTAGTCAGCAAGACATTCTTGCCGTCAAAGGACGCGGTGTATGCACCTGTGTTGTTTGAACTCATGTCCTGCAACTGTCCATCTTTATTTCCGATGGAAACTGAACAAGTGGCGGAGAATGTCATAGCAGTAGGCTGTGCATCGTAAGTCTAATCTCATGTCTCAAAAACGAGACATGGGGCACCCGGCGAGACATGGGGCACCGGCTTCCTCCTGCTCAACCTCGGCGAGGAATGCCGCAGCCTTCTGTAACGAGATGTACTTGTGCCGGGAGAGGAGCCGCATACATTCACAACCAAAGCCCAGCCGTATCGCCCGAACGAGCAACTGACGTTTTTGCGTGTCCAGGTTCAGTGAAATCCCTCGCCAAATTCCATTCAAATCCAGCTCGGAACGTTCTTCGGGGTGGATTACGACGGACGGACATTCCCTGATGGAGGAATATCCGCAGAGCCGGGCGCCACGATTTCCATTCGAGGGTAAGGAGCCCTTCCTCATGGGCCACCCCCAGCACCGCCTTATTTGGGTCAGACGGGGTCAGCAATGGATTAATCTGACTGGAAACAGCGTGTGCCATTGTCTGAGCAGGCTCGATCACCAGCCACTCGACAATTCGGGGCTTGGGCCCATACAAGAACACCTCAACAGTTCGGATCGACATCGAAGCGATTTCCGGCGCTTCGAGCACAAGTACATCTGGCTCATGGGCGTCACCGTGACCCCCGCTGCGCCATCCAAAAAGCCGAACGTACAACCGATCAGCACATCCCACCGCAACCCGCCGTCGGTGGGAGGCTTGCGCGCGCCAAAACACATATCCATTCGCTACCAGGAAAATCGGCACGCTCGTCCAGGCCGCAGCTCGCACCGAAACACCGAGACTCACGGCTAAGGCGATCAACAGGCCGAGTACATTTGCAGCGCAGGCGAAACCCAGTGTGTAACAATTCCGGCTAGCCCACGCTCCCGCCGAAGCAATACTTCGGACTACATCCGACGATTCTGATCGAACGAGTTTCATCGTCTCTTGGCCCCTTCCGGCGGGCGTACTCTAACCGGCGGCGAGTTCTTTGGCGCGCTGGGTGGCGCGCATTACGGCTTTGATGAGGGTGACGCGGAGGCCGCCTTCTTCGAGTTCTAAAATACCGTCGATGGTGCAGCCGGCGGGGGTGGTCACGGCGTCCTTGAGCAGGGCGGGGTGGTAGCCGGTTTCGAGCACCATTTTGGCCGCGCCGAAGGCGGTCTGTGCGGCCAGCAGCGTGGCGATGTCGCGCGGGAGGCCAACCTTTACACCGGCTTCGGCCAGCGATTCGAGAATGATGTAAATGTAGGCGGGGCCGCTGGCGGAGAGGCCGGTTACGGCGTCCATGTGCTTTTCATCGACGATGACGGTGCGGCCCACCGCCTCAAAAATGCGCGCGGCGAGTTCAAGCTGCGCTTCCGTGACGAACTTTCCGCGGCACAGTGCGGCGATGCCCGCGCCGAGCATCGACGGCGTGTTGGGCATGGCGCGGATGACGGGAATATCGATTCCGGCGGCCTGCTCGATGGCCGATGTTTTGACCGATGCGGCGAAAGAGATGAGAAGCTTCCGCGGCGTGAGCGCGGGCTGAATTTCTTCGAGCAGCGCGGGCATCTGGAAGGGCTTGACGCCGAGAAGGATGACGTCGGACTGGCGCACGGCGGCGAGGTTGTCGGTGGAGACATCGACGCCCCACTGCGCGGAGAGCGCGGCGGCGCGGTCTTCGTGTCCGACGGTGGCGCGAAGCTGGTCGGGAGCGAACATCTGCTGCTTCAGAAAACCCTGAAGGAGGATGCCGCCCATTTTTCCCGCGCCCAGCACGGCGACGCGCAGTTGGTTCAGGTCTGTGGCGTTCATGTAAGTACAGGGTAGCAGGGCTCAGGGCTCAGGGCCCAGGGCTCAGGAAAGCGATCAGCGATCAGGAAGACATGGTTCAGGGGCAGGGGCTTTAGTATGGTGAGGGCGGAGCTTCCGCCACTCATGATGAAAAAGATTGCTGCTTATTTGCCCGCCGCCCTCCTGCTTGCCGTTGTCCCGTTTGCTTCGGCGCAAACCTTTCCTAAATCGGTGCAGAAGCAGGCGGAGGGGCGGTCGTCGAATCCCGGAGCGGCGACTGCCGAGGCCCCTCCGCAGTCGCTCGCCGACCGCGAGGCCGCGCTGAAGGCGCTGTTCGCTGAGATATGGCAGGACCGGCTCCAGCATGAGCCGGAGTTCGCCTCAAGCATTGGCGACAAGCGCTACAACGACCAGCTTACGGACTACTCGGTGGCCGCCTACAACGATGCGTTGGCGCGCGGACGCGACGACCTGTTGCGCCTGGGAGCGATTGACACCACCGGCATGACCGGCCAGGAGACGCTGAGCCAAGAGCTGATGGTCCGCGAGCTGATCGATCAGCAGGAGGAGGCCGAGTTCAAGCCCTGGGAGATGCCGATGACGCAGTTCGACGGCATCCAGATTGATCTTCCGGAGCTTGTCTCGCTGCTGAGTTTTAGCACCGCGAAAGACTACGACGACTACACGGCGCGCCTGAACAAGATTCCGGTGGCGATTCAGCAGGTCACGAATAACGCGACGCAGGGAATTGAGGACGGGCGTGTTCCGCCGAAGTTCATCCTGCAAAAAGTGCTGGCGCAGGTGAACAACATCGCGACCAAAAAGCCGGAAGACACGCCGTTTGCCGAGCCGCTGAAGAAGTTTCCCGCCGGGGTGAGCGCGGCGGATCAGCAGCGGATTCGGGCGGAGGTGCTGAAGGCGATTCAGACCGAAGTGCTGCCGGCGTATCAGCA
>JBAUHD010000070.1:0-2687 GCA_049680085.1 Acidobacteriaceae bacterium | reverse complement strand
GGCCGTGCTCACCGGCTTCCTCGCTATCGTCGGCGTGCTCGCGTCCTGGAAGTCCATCGAGGCCCGCAGCAAGGAATTCTACTTCTACTTCCTGCTTCAGCAGACGGCG
Organism: Acidobacteriaceae bacterium; assembly: GCA_049680085.1. Lineage (GTDB taxonomy): Bacteria > Acidobacteriota > Terriglobia > Terriglobales > Acidobacteriaceae > Silvibacterium. The sequence goes on along the minus strand of JBAUHD010000070.1, from coordinate 2,578 downwards.
ATGCTCGGCATCTTCCTCTCGCTCGACATCTTCCTTTACTACTGCTTCTGGGAGCTGTCGCTGATTCCCATGGCCATCCTCATCGCCCTGTTCGGGCGCGAGCGCGGCCCCCGCACGGCCCTCAAGTTCTTCATCTACACCTTCCTTCCCTCGGCGTTGTTTCTCGTCGCCATCATCTGGCTCTATGCCAAAACCGGAACCTTTGATTACGTAACGCTGCACCATTATCTCGCCGCGAATGCCTCGCTCTTCTCGCCGAGCGCGCTCTTCTGGGTGGCGCTGGCCTTCCTGGTTGCATTCGCCGTGAAAGTCCCGGTCTTCCCGCTGCACGGCTGGCTGTCCGACGTGATCAGCGACGCTCCCACCGCCATGGCCATGGTCGTCGCTGGCAAGCTCGGGCTCTACTCCATCCTGCGTTTCAACCTCGGACTCTTCCCCGCGCAGGCCCGCGAAGTCGCCCCATACATGATCGCCCTCGCCGTCATCGGCATTCTTTACGGAGCCTGCATCGCTCTCATCCAGACCGATCTCAAGCGGCTCATCGGCTACTCCATTCTGAGCGCGCTCAGCTTCTGCACCCTCGGCATCTTCTGTTTTTCGCTCTCCGGACTCGACGGCGCGGTCTATCAGTTCATCAACGAAGGCGTCTCCGGTGCGGCCTTCCTCGCGCTCGCCGGCTTCCTCTACGACCGTTACGGAACCTACGACATGCAGCGCTACGGCGGCCTGGCCGCAAAGCTGCCCATGATGGCCACCTTCTTCGTCGTCACCATCCTCTCGCTCATCGGCTTTCCGCTTTTCAATGGATTCGTCAGCGAGTTTCTGGTCCTCAGCGGAAGCTTCGCCCATCATCACGGCTGGGTCTTCGCCGCGACCATCGGAGTCATCCTCAGTGCCGCCTATATGCTCAAGATGATTCAGCGCATCTTCTTTGGTCCCGAATCCGCCATGGTCAAGGATCGACCCACACGCGACTTCTTCGCCCACGAGCACATCCTGCTGTGGCCGATGGCCGCGCTCATGATCGCCATGGGCGTCGCCTCTCCATTCTGGATGCGCGCCATTGATCAGGGCGTACGCGGGATCGCATACCATTCCGACCACCCGCCATTTGTCGGTTACGTGACCGTCACAAACGGCTCCGACGCTCTGCCCACCGCAACCGTCATCCAGGCCCCGCAGGAGAAGCGATGAACTCGACACCTCAAATCCTGCGCATTCTCCCCGAGGTCATCCTCACCGTCACCGGCGTGCTCATCATGTTGATTGAGCCGCTGCTCGCGCGCGGACGCTCCCGCAAATCGCTCGGATGGCTCGCTGTCGTTGGCATGATTGCCGCGCTCGCCGCCAGCCTTTACCAGTACCAGCTTCCCGCCGGCACGGCCTTCTTCGGAACCGTGAAGACCGATGCCTTCAGCGTCTTCTTCCACGTCCTCATCTGCGGCATCTCGCTGGTCTGCCTGCTCATCGCGCTCGACGCCACCAAGGCCGAAACCGAGGGCATGGGCGAGTTCTATGCCCTGCTCGTCTTCGGCACCGTCGGCATGTTGTTCATGACCTGCGCCGTCGAGCTGCTGCTGGTCTTCATCGGACTCGAAATTTCCTCCATCTCCACCTACATCCTCGCCGGGTTCCGCAAGCGCAGCGCCAAAGGACCGGAAGCCGCGATCAAATATTTCCTGCTCGGCTCCTTCGCCACGGCATTTTTCCTCTACGGAATTGCCCTGACTTTCGGCGCGACCGGAACCACTAAGATCGACGACATCGCTCGGATACTGCCGTCGAGCACAACCCCGCTGCTGGCTATCGCCGGACTCGCCCTTATCCTCATCGGCCTCGCCTTCAAGGTCTCCGCCGCGCCCTTCCAGGTCTGGACGCCCGACGTTTACGAAGGCGCGCCCTCGCCCGTCGTCGCACTTATGTCCACCGGCCCCAAAGCCGCCGCCTTCGCCGTGCTCCTCCGCGTTCTCTACGGAGCCTTCCCCAGCCTCCACGGCCATTGGATTCCCATTCTCTGGTGGCTCGCCGTGCTGTCCATGTTCATTGGCAACCTCGGCGCGCTGCGGCAGCGCAACGTCAAGCGTCTGCTCGCCTACTCCTCCATCGCCCATGCCGGATACCTGCTGGTGGCCTTCACCGCGCTTTCCGCTGAGGGCATCGCCGCCGCCAGTTTCTACGCCGTGGCCTACGCGGCCATGAACGTCGGAGTCTTCGCCATCGTCAGCCACGCCGGCGAATTCGACGACCGCCTCACGTCGGTTGACGACTACTGCGGCCTCGCCTATCGATCCCCGCTGCTCGGCGGAGCCATGGCCTTCTTCCTTATCTCCCTCATCGGAATCCCCTTCACCGGCGGCTTCTTCGGCAAGTTCTACGTCTTCACCGCCGCCATCCACTCGGGCTTTATCTGGCTGGCCATCCTGGGACTCATCAACAGCGGCATCGCCGCCTTCTACTACCTGCGCGTCGTCGCCGCGCTCTACACCCGGCCGTCGGAGAATGCTCCCGTGCGCTCGGTTCCCCGCCCCACAGTCCCGCTGCTGTTCGCAATCCTGCTCACCGCCGCCGCAACTCTCAT
>JBAUHD010000069.1:0-4473 GCA_049680085.1 Acidobacteriaceae bacterium | reverse complement strand
CGCCTGCGCAACAAGCTCGCGCCCGGAACCGAAGGCGGAGTCACCCGCCTGCTGCCGGATGGCGAGCCGATGAGCATCTTCGACGCCTCAGTGAGGTACGCCGAGCGCGGCGTGCCGCTGGTCATCCTCGCCGGAAAGGAATACGGCTCCGGCTCCTCGCGCGACTGGGCCGCCAAAGGTCCCAAGCTGCTCGGAGTCAGCGCGGTCATTGCCGAGAGCTATGAGCGCATCCACCGCTCGAACCTGGTGGGCATGGGCGTTCTGCCCTTGCAATTCGTCAATGGCCAGACCGTTGAAAGCCTCGGCCTGACGGGCGAGGAAGTCTTCGACTTTCCCGGACTGAAACCGCTGCTCGACGCGAAGTTCGCCAACGGACGCACGCTGAAGGTGAGCGCAAAGTCACTCGACGGCAAAACGAAGGAGTTCGACGTCACGGTTCGCATCGACACACCGCAGGAGATTCTCTATTACGAGAATGGCGGCATCCTGCACTACGTCCTGCGCAGCCTCGCCGCAACCAGCTAAGGCGAGCACCCAACAGCAAAGCCCCGGGACGGTCCGGGGCTTTTGTATCTGGAACCGAGGCTTTCGCCCTAGATGCCCACCCCGTACTCGGCGGGCGACTCATCTCCGGCATGGGCGAAGAAGTCGGCGGGCGTGCGGTGGCTGAATTTGTAGCGGATACGCAGCTCGCGGCCTACGAAGAGACCGACGGCGGCGACACCCACCGTAACGGAAGCCCAGCCCAGCAGGCGCAGAGCGATCCGGCTTTCACGGCATGATTTGATGCAAGGCATAATCTTCATGGATTCAATCCTGCTTTCGGCGGACCGCCATAGGGCACCCTTCCCCTCCGCGTTGCCATCATCATAGCCTAGTTTCCCCGCGCGGCGGCGACTGCTTTTCTCTATCGGTGTACAAGTTTTGTAACATTAGCCTGCCCGCTCGATTCGATGCAGAAGTTCCACTTTGCGTTCCGGGGGCAGGAAGCTGGCCTCAATTGAATTGGCGGCCAGTTCGCGCAGGTGCTCGCCCGTAAAGCCGAAGTCGTTCGCAGCCAGCGCATATTCGCATTCAAGGTCGCTGCCGAACATGGCCGGGTCGTCCGAATTGAGCGTAACCATCAGTCCCGCGTCAAAGTAGCTGCGGACAGGATGCGCGGTGAGCGGCAGGCAGCATCCGGTGCGAACGTTGGAGGTGATACAGACCTCGATCGGAATCTGCCGCTCCGACAGCACGCCCATCAATTCCGGGTCTTCGATGGCGGTGAGGCCATGGCCGATGCGCTCGGCCCCAATGTTGATGGCGCCCCAGATGCTCTCCGGCCCAGCGGATTCGCCGGCGTGCGCAGTCAGCCGCAGGCCAGCGTCGCGGGCCTCGCTGTAAAGATCGCGGAAGAGATCCGCTCCCGCCTGCCGCTCGTCGCCGCCGATGCCAATACCGATGATCGACGGGTGTTCCGCGCGCATTTCCGCGGCTTTGCGGAAGACGCGCGCGGCGGCCTCCGCGCCGAAGTGCCGTACCGCATCGAAAATCCAGTAGACCGAAATCCCGAACTCCTGTTCGGCGCGTTCGCGGGCGCGCTCCAGGGCGGCGAAGAGCGGCTCAAGTTCGGTGCGGCTCCAGTAATGGATCACCCCGACCGCGATATAGACCTCGGCGTGGACCACGCCCTGCGCGGCGAGCCGCTCGAACATGCGCCAGGCGATGAGTTCGTAATCCTCAGGCGCACGCAGCCGCTCGGTCACCGCCTTAAAGGCCATCAGAAAGCCGGTGAAGTCGGTGTACCGGTAAAGCGCGCGGGCCTCGTCCAGCGAGAGCGGAGCGGCGTCATGCCGCCGGCTCAACTCAACCAGCGTTTCCGGTGCCACGGTGCCCTCAAGGTGCAGGTGCAGTTCGGCCTTGGGAAGGCGGCGAATGAATTCGATTTGAGACTTGGAGTCCGGCACTCCTCAGGCTATCAGAGGGCATTGTGTCGCTGGCGTCAACGGCCCACCTGCGAACCAGCCCGGCTGGTTCGCAGGGCCATGCCTAACCGCCACATCACGATGCAAAACGCGGCCAGCACGGCACCGAGCACCAGGTGCGGATAGAGCCCGACGGCGCGTACCATTTCCGTCACCAGGATTACGCTGGCCAGCAGCAGCAGCGTAAGGGACATGGCGCGATGGAAGCGCTGCATCCCGTACTCCAGCCCGTTTGTGGTTCTGCGCTCGATTTCCCGCCCGTGATTGGAGTCCGTGCATGCGGCCTTGCTTCGGCAACTGTTACAGGCCGAAGCGGGGGCGCGGTACACAACAACGCCTTTGGCGGAGTCGGAAAATACCGGAAACAGGTGCTGGTCGCGGGGGCACTTCCAAATGTCACGTTCGGGATGATAGGTGAATCCCACGGTACTGGAATCCAAAGACCGCTGGTGCGCATGGCGCGCCGCCATCTCCAGCAACAGCGCGATGATGGAGAGGGCGACGGCGTACCCCAGCATCAGCACATATTCGACTGAGACATCGAGCATGGCTCAACGCCCTTCGGCTTGTTCAACGAGTTCGGTGAACAGAAGCGTCTTTGGCTCATCTGTCGAGCCACTTTTCCCTTTCAGGAGAATGCCTTTCGCGCAGATGTAAAGTACCGGTAGCGCCCCGCCGAGGATGAACACCACGTCTCCGGGCATTCGCATCCATTCCAGAATCGTGTTTGTGCGGCTGCTGATGTAGTTCAGCGTGCGCGCGTCGTAGTAGCTGACGTTGATGGAGTGGTAGAGCTGCAGAAGACCCAGCGGGAACAGCGTGGCGAAGACCATCCACGCCAGACCGAGGTTGAGCGACCAGAAGCTCAGTCGCGCCGCTTTATCCGACCAGTCCTTTTCCGGGATGATATAGCGCAGGCAGAAGAGCGCCAGCCCGACAGACAGCATTCCGTAAACGCCCATCATCGAGGCGTGGGCATGGTTGGCTGTGAGCGCCGTGCCAATCTCGTAATACGAGACGATGGGCAGGTTAATGAGGAAACCGAACACCCCGGCTCCCAGGAAGTTCCAGAACCCGACCGCCGCCAGGAACATCACCGCCCAGTAATGCGGAAAGGGCGACTTTGTTCGTGATTCCTGAATAGCTCCAAGTTGCAGGAAGCTCCATGCTTCCAGCGTCAGGAATGTCAGCGGAATGACTTCACCGGCGGAAAAGAAAGCTCCCAGCGCCATGTGCAGGGCCGGCTCGCCGGAGAAATAGAGATGGTGCATCGTCCCAACGATACCGCCTGCCGAGTAGAGGATGACGTCCAGATAGATCACCCGGATGGCAATACGCTCATGCACTACGCCCAACAACACAAAAATGTAGGCGACAAGGATGGTCGTGAACAGCTCGAGGAAGTCTTCGACCCAAAGGTGAACTACCCAGAAGCGCCAGAAGTCCGTGGTCGTAAAATGCCCGCCGGGCGTGGCCAGCAGGCCCACCCCATAGAATGCCGGAATCGACAACGCCGAGAAGAAAAACAGCCACGGCATATTGCCGGTGTGCTCCGCCCGCAGCCGCCCGCGCAATCCTCGGAACAGGATCACGACCCAGAAGCACAGCCCGGCAGTGAGCAGTACTTGCCACAATCGCCCGAGGTCGAGGTATTCAAAGCCCTGATCGCCGAGCCAGGAGTTTTGGATCCACCCCTGGATGCCGCCGAATTCTCCCACCAGGCTGCCAACCACCACGATCACCAGCGCACCCAGCAGGCCATAGGTCAGAGCCTTCTGTCCGCGCGGCTCCCGCCCGGAGATGATCGGGACGAGGAAAATTCCCGCCGCCAGATACGAGGTCGCAACCCAGAAAATTGCCAACTGAATATGCCACGTCCGGACAATGTTGTAGGGCAGCAGGCGACCGAGATCGATTCCGAAAAAGCTCTGCAAATCCGCTCGATAATGCTCCGACGCGCCTCCGCACAGCGTCTGGATGAGGAAGAGCGCCGCCATCACAAAAAAGAACCACGCGCACGCCTTCTGCGCGGGCGTAAGCACCACCTCATCCGGCGCGCGAAAGCGCAGCTTTTGCTGCTCGCGCCCATGCCATCCCAGAAGATTCCAGCGCCCAAACACGGCCAGCAACAGCCCGGTTCCACCCAGCAGCGCCGCCAGGGACAGCATGCTCCAAACGATGGAATCCGCCGTCGCATGGTTGTTTACCAGCGGCTCCGGAGGCCAGTTGTTGGTGTAGGAATAGGTGTGGCCGGGCCGCTCCGTGGATGCCGCCCAGGCGGTCCAACAAAAAAATGCCGTCATCTGGCGTATCTTGTTCGGGTCGCGAATCTCGTTCGGATGCAGTCCGAACTTCGTCGTGGGCGTCTCGAAAAAGCCAGTGTAGTAGGCCACGTTCTGCTCGAAAGCGTGAACCTGCGCATCGGTGAAGATGAGCGTCTTGGTCGTCTCGTCGTAGCGGTTGGTCTTGAAGTCCTGGACGGTCTGGATTCGCGCCTTGTCCGAGT
>JBAUHD010000068.1:0-1644 GCA_049680085.1 Acidobacteriaceae bacterium | reverse complement strand
GGCGCTCAATTTCGTACTCCAGCGCGGCGCGGATAAAGCGGAAGCTATTGACGTTTTTCACTTCGGCTTTGGTCCCGAACTTCTCCTGCCCGCGCGGACGCACGCTCACGTTGGCGTCGCAGCGCAGTGAGCCTTCCTCCATGTTGCAGTCGCTTACGCCGGTGTAGAGCAGAATCTCCTTCAGCCGCGTGAGGTATTCGTAAGCCTCGTCCGGAGTGCGGATATCGGGCTCGCTGACGATTTCGATCAGCGGCGTGCCGCAGCGGTTCAGGTCAACATAAGTCCGCGTCGCCGAATCGGCGAACCCATCGTGAATGCTCTTGCCCGCGTCCTCTTCCATGTGGAGGCGGGTAATCCCGATGCGCTTCTGGCCGTCGGGTGTGGGCACATCCATCCAGCCGTGTTCGGCCAGCGGCTTGTCGAACTGCGAAATCTGGTAGCCCTTGGGCAGGTCGGGATAGAAGTAGTTCTTCCGCGCGAAGATGGACCGCTCGCGCACCTGGCAGTTCAGCGCCATCGAAGCAAGCGCGGCAAACTCGACCGCGCGCTCATTCAGGACTGGCAAGGCTCCGGGCAGGCCCAGGCACACCGGGCACACGTTGGTGTTCGGCGCGGAGCCGAAGCGGTTCACGCAGCCGCAGAACGCCTTGGTCTCGGTCAAAAGCTGCACGTGGACTTCGAGTCCGATCACGGGCTCATACTTGGCAAGAATCTCAGGCGACAGGCACAACGCGGCGCTCATGGCTTAAGTTTAGCAAGCCACCCCTCCGCCGCCGACTCGCTAAAAGGACGCTCCGCCGGTGTTCGGCTGGTTGCTCAGAATCTCCCGTCCGCCAGTCCGCGCAATCAGATACACCGTTCCCGGAAGCGCCGGTGCGAACTCTGTCGGCGTCCAAAGAAAAACCCTCGTCGAGCCGCTCCACTGGGCTGCCAGCGCCGACTTCTGCTCGAACAGCGCCGGTGGCGCGGACGGACGCGCGCCCCGCCGATGCCTTGGAGCCTCCAGAAAATGCACCGGTTGCTGCAGGTAGAACCCAAGCGCCGAAGCATCGCGAAAGCGCCCGTTCACCACGATCACGTCTCCAGGGTTGACCTCCGGCTGAATGGCTTCCGCCAGCACGGCGGAGGAGATGACGGGCGAAAAAGTGTTCAGCGCAATATGGCCGGCGATCAACAGAAACACCATCATCCCGCCGAGAAAGCAGTTGGCCATGCGGGCCTGCCGGTGGAGCCGGAAAATCAGGTTCCCGATGGTGCCGGCCAGCAGCGCGGCGGCGGCGATCAGAAGCGGAATGCGGAATGCCCCCATCGAGGCGCGGGTGAGGTCGGTGAGATGGCCAAAGAAGAGGCGGTGCTGTCCGGGGTGAAGATGCAGCAGCGCTCCAATATCGACTACCGACCGGACTAATGGCGCATAGACCACGAAGTACATGGAAGCGGCGGCCCCGCAGACTCCGCCGATCAGAAACACCCACGCGAAGGCCCGCCCCACGCGGCCGGGAGCAAGTTCGTCGTCCGCCAGCCATCCGGCAGCCAGCAGCGCCAGCGCGGGCAGCACGGGCAAAATCGAATACTCATGCCGGGGAGTGAACGCGGCGAAAGCGGCCCCCACGATCAGCCACAGCACCAGCAGCAGACGGGCCT
>JBAUHD010000067.1:0-12337 GCA_049680085.1 Acidobacteriaceae bacterium | reverse complement strand
CTGGTCGCGCTGCTGGCGAGTTTTGTTCCAGCGCGCGCCGCCGCTCACGTAAACCCAATCGAGGCCCTGCGCCACGAATAAGGCAACTTACAGCCTGCAAAAATCTCAGGTTTCGGGAAGGGCACGGCTTCAAAGCCTGCTGAAAAACTCAAGTCTTGTATCAGGGCATGGCTTCAGCCATGCCATAAATGGTTCGGAATGAACCCCGGGCTTTAGCCCCTGCGCGATGCTGGCCTGGAATCCGCCCTCTTTAGCCCCCGCACCGCATCGCTTCGGGATTCATCCGACGCTGCCTCAGGCCGTGTCGCCGGGCTTGGGCGTTTCGGGAGCATCGCCAGGGAGCGGCGGCGGCACTTCTGTAGGATTGGAACGGCTGCGATGGCCGCTGACGATCAGCGCCACAACCACCGCCAGCACCCCCGCCAGCAGGCCGAATTCAATGATTTTCAGCATTCATCCCCCTCCAGCGCTGCTCGCCGCCAGCGCAGCGGTTTAAGGTTCGCACAGCATCGCCGCCAGCAATGCAGTTCTGGGAGCCAGTTCCGCCACCACAACCGACTCATTGCGCGCATGAGCGCCCTCGCCCACCGCGCCCATTCCGTCCAGTGTTGGAACCCCCAGCGCCGATGTAAAGTTGCCATCCGATCCGCCGCCGGTCGAGGCTTCCCGCAGATCAAAGCCCATCCCTTTGGCCAGCGCCGCCGCCCGGCGATAAAGCGCCACCGTCCCCGGCGTTCGCTCCATCGGCGGACGATTCAACCCGCCCTCTACCTCCAGGACGCAGCCCTTGTCGTCCACGCGCAGACTTTTCAATTTTCTGTCCAGCCTGACGAAGTCCGCCGCGCGCGGCACGCGCACATCCACCTCCGCCCAGGCTTCAGCGGCGACCACGTTGGAGCGTGTCCCGCCCTGGATCGTTCCAACATTCACCGTAATGCCGCGCTTCGGATCGGTGAGCGCTTCGATGTCTGCCACCCGGCGCGCCAACTCAGCAATGGCCGAGTGTCCCTGTTTGTAGTTGACCCCGCTGTGCGCCGCCACTCCCGTAACATGAACGCGATAGTTGGCAATCCCCTTGCGCGCCGTCTTGTATGCGCCTTCCGGCTCCTGCGCCGGCTCCAGCACATGCACGCATTCGCAGCGGCTCGCGGTTTTTTCCAGAACAGCGCGCGAGGCGTGGCTGCCCGTCTCCTCATCGCCGGTCAGCAGCAGGACCACCGGGCGGTTCAGCAGATGGTTGGCTTGCAGCAAATCCAGCGCGGTAAGCGCCATCGCAATTCCCGCCTTCATGTCATACACGCCCGGCCCAAACGCGCGGCCTTTCGCGATACGGAAGGGCATGCGCGCCAGCGTGCCCATCGGCCACACCGTGTCCAGATGGCCGAGGACCAGCACCGGCTTGCCCCTCCGGCCTTGCACGGGGTTAAAGCGCGCTTCGAGGATGTCTCCGGCGCGGTGGTTGCGATGGCGGCGGACCGCCGCGCCCTGCCGGACAGCGGCCTGGGCGGTGAGTTCCAGGCACCGGTCCACAGCCGCTTTTTCCTCCGTCGGGGACTCAAGTTCGACAAGGGCCTGAAGCAATCTGAGCAGGCCTTTTTCACGGCTCTGCGCGGCTCGTAAAAGGCTTACCGAAGCGTAACCCTTTGCTATTCCTGCTGTTATCGAACCTGTCATCGTAAATCCCATCTGTCCAAGCCAGACGCTTTCCGCCGAAAAGTGTGGCAAATCTGCCACAACGAAACTTCTTGCCCCGCGAGTAGTCTATGCCTTCGTACTGTAAATCAGGTACGAGGGATTCTGGTTTGAGCGAATCATCGCACTTTGAACATACGATTGCCGAAGCCGTCGAGTTCTCCGGCATCGGCCTCCACAGCGGAGCGCCCGTTTCGATGCGCTTGCTGTCCGCGCCGGCGGGATGCGGAATCCTCTTCCGCCGCACCGATCTCGATAATTTTGAGATTGCCGCCACCGGCCGCAACGTCGCCAAGGTCAGCTACGCCACCAGCCTGATGCGTAAAGGCGTGCTCATCCAGACCACCGAGCATCTGCTCTCCGCCCTCATCGGCGCGGGCGTCGACAACGTCATCGTTGAGCTGGATAACCTGGAGCTTCCGATTCTGGACGGCAGCGCCCTGCCCTACGTGGAGGCATTTCGCTCCATCGGCCTGAAGACCCAGCGCCGCCGCCGCGAATACCTCCGCATTCTGAAAAGCCTGGAAGTCCGCGAAGGCGATAAGTTCATCGGCGTCTATCCGGGCGAGGGCTACAGCGTGTCGTACAAGATCGACTTTCCCACGCCCATCGGACGGCAGGGCTTCGCCGTCGATTTGGCCACACGCGACTACGCGGCGCAGATTGCCCCGGCCCGCACCTTCGGCTTCAAGGAAGACGAGGCCATGCTGCGCAATATGGGCCTGATTCGCGGCGTGTCGGAGCAGAGCGCCATCATCCTGAACCGCCAACGAGTGCTGAACGGTCCGCTCCGCTTTGACGATGAATTTGTACGGCACAAGGTTCTGGACCTGATCGGCGACCTGGCCCTCGCTGGACACCACATCCTCGGCCACGTCGTCGCCGAGCGCGCCGGACACGCCATGCACACCGCCCTGGTTTCCCGCCTGCTGAAAGACCGCTCCGCCTGGGCGCTCACCACGCTCGGCTCAGAGAAACGGCAGCGCGTCAAAGTGGCGGCCAGGGCAGCGGCTTTGGTTACAGCTTAGAAACTACGATTCCTTCCCGGCTTGCGCCGCTAGAGACAACCCCTCGGACTGCGACCAATCATCGGCCTTAAGGTCGCGCGTGACCGACTCCAGCAATTGAATTTCCGCAAGCTCCTCCTGCCCTATGCCCAGATCGTGCAATTTGCGGGCCTGAGAAAATACGCTGCCTCGCCCTTCGAGGCAGCCGATCAGGCTGTTGTACTGCCCGACCGCGCTGGTCAGCGCCCTCCCCATCTTGTTGAAGTAATCCTGCGCGCTGGCCAGTTTGTCGTAGAGTTTCTCCCCGGCTTCACGAATGGCGATGGCATTTTTGGTTACTTCCATCTGCTGCCAGCCGTAAGCGACCGCCTTGAGCAGCGCAATCAGCGTGGTGGGCGTGGCGAGAATGACGCTGGAATTGCTCCCAAACTCGATCAAGTCCGGGTCTTGTTCAAGCGCCGCGCTGAAGAGCACTTCCTTCGGAAGAAAACAGACGACGAAATCGGGACTGTCCTTGAACTGCTTCCAATAGGCCTTGGCCGATAACTGGCTCAGGTGTTCGCGCACACTCGCCGCGTGCGCCGCCAACCGCAGCGCGCGCGCCGCCTCGTCGGTTTCACCCGCAGCGTCGAGAAAGGCGTCCAGCGGAGTCTTCGCATCAATAATGATGGTGCGGCCGTTGGGCAGATACACGACGCAATCGGGCTGACGCGAAGCTTCCTCTCCCCGGACAAAGACCTGGGTGTCAAACGAGGCGTGTTCCACCATTCCGGCGAACTCGATGCACCGCTTGAGTTGAAGCTCGCCCCAGTTACCGCGCGCTTTCGGCGCGCGCAGGGCCTGCACAAGCTGCGAAGTCTCACGACGCAGGTTCTGGTGAGTTTCTTTGATACTCGTAATCTCAGCAAGAACTGTTCCGTATGCCTCCGCTCGCTTCTGCTCCATGCCCTGGGTCGCGTTCTGGAGCTTCTCGAGCGCTTCACCGACCGGCTTCAGCAGAGTGGCGATCGCTGTCTCCTTGGCTTCCAGAGAGCTATTGGCGCTCTGCTGCTGTTTGCCAAGCTCCTGCTTGGCGGAGTCGAGAAAGGATTGATTGTTTTCCGAGAGAGCCTTGCGGGCCAACGCGCTGAAGGTGTCGCTGAGCGAATTCCTGGCCTGCTCCAGAGCCGCTTTTTCCGCGACCAAACGCTCCTCAAGGCGAGCCTTTACTGTCTCAAGAGACAGCACGCTGGCCTCGGCTGCCTCCTGTTTTCGCTGGGTTGTTTCGAGGGCGGCAGTCCGCTCGGCGAGCTGCTGTTCAAGCTGCGAGGCGCGCTGGCGGTGCTTCTGACCGAGCGCCCATGCAACCAGGAAACCGAACGCTAGTCCGGCCACCAATCCAATTCCAATCTCTGGGAGCATGGCCTGACTATAAACCCGCCCCGCCGCTTTCGTGATTGCTCCTGTGGATACCGAATCCGCGACCAGCGGGAGCGGCCACGGGAGCCGATTCAGGAATAGCGCCGGAGGCGCGGTTGCCTGGACGGCGAGTCCCCGTTAGACTTGGAGTTTCGGGGCAGGCGAAAGTGTGTCCGCGGGTTCGTGTGTCGATTTCGCTCCGAAGCAGGTTCAGCAATTTACGAGGAGAAGCAAATGGCAGCAGTGGATGAGAAAGTAAAGCAGATTATTGTCGAGCAGCTCCAGGTGGATGAGGCCGAGGTTACGCCCGGCGCCTCCTTCCAGGAAGACCTCGGCGCCGACTCGCTCGACGTGGTCGAGTTGGTGATGCAGTTTGAGGAAGCCTTCGACATTGAGATTCCCGACGAGGACGCCGAGAAGATCAAGACCGTGAAGGACGCCGTGGACTACATCGACAAGAACGCGAAAGGCGGCAAGTAACTTTGCAGCGGCGCGTCGTCGTTACCGGGCTCGGGCTGATCTGCGCGGTGGGCAACACCGCGCCTGAAGCCTGGGAAAACCTGTTGGCGGGCAAGAGCGGGATGGCTCCCATCACGCAGTTCGACGCCACAGCCTATCCGGTCACGTTCGCCGCCGAGGTGAAGGACTTCGATCCGCTGAATTTTATCGAAAAAAAAGAGGCGCGCAAAATGGCGCGCTTCATTCATCTGGCCCTTGCGGCAACGCAGGAGGCGCTTGCGTCTTCCGGCCTGAAGATCGACGCGGCCAACTCGGAACGCGTCGGCGTCTTCATCGGCTCCGGCATCGGGGGATTCGAGATTATCGAGCGCGAACACACCAACCTGATGAACGGTGGGCCGCGCAAGATATCGCCTTTCTTTATTCCGGCGGCCATTGTGAATATGGCGGCCGGGCAGGTCAGCATTAAATATGGAGCGAAGGGGCCCATCTCGGCCACCGCCACCGCCTGCACCACCAGCGCCAACTCCATCGGAGACGCCTACCGCATCATCGAACACGACGACGCCGACGTCATGATCGCGGGCGGGTCGGAAGCGGCAGTCACGCCCATGTCGGTGGGCGGATTCGCGGCCATGCGCGCGCTTTCCACTCGCAATGACGCGCCGCAGCGCGCCAGCCGGCCTTTCGACAAGGACCGCGACGGGTTCGTAGTCGGCGAAGGCGCGGGCATTGTGATTCTGGAAGAAATGGAGCACGCGAAGGCGCGCGGTGCGAAGATTCTGGCCGAGATTTGCGGCTACGGCATGAGCGCCGACGCCTTTCACATGACCGGCATTGCGCCCGAAGGCGAAGGCGCGCAGCGCAGCATGAGAGCCGCGCTTCGCGACGCCAAAATGCAGCCGCAGGAAATCGACTACGTGAACGCCCACGCCACGTCCACGCCGCTCGGCGACGGCAACGAGTCGCGCGCGATTGAGTTGGTCTTCGGCGAGCACGCGATGAGTCACAAGCTGAAGGTCAGCGCCACCAAATCCATGACCGGCCACCTGCTGGGCGGCGCCGGAGGTCTCGAAGCCGGCATTACGATCATGGCGCTGGTGAACCAGAAGATTCCGCCAACCATTAACCTTGAGAACCCCGACGCGGATTGCCGCCTGGACTACACTCCCAACGTGGCGCGGGAGGCGAAGATTCAGGCCGCGCTGTCGAATTCATTCGGCTTCGGCGGAATCAACGGGTCACTGATCTTCCGTCGCTGGGAGTAGGAACTACTCTCTCGGAAACGCTTTCGGCCAGCGCCTGCGCCCGTCAAAGACCGCGACAATCGTCAAAACGTCCCGGTCCCGGTCTACCTTATAAACAATGAGAAAAGGCGATTGAGGAACGGCGAACTGCCGTGTCGAGGCAATCCGTCCCGCGCGGCCCGCAAGAGGATGGTCGGCGAGCATCCTGATGGTGTCCACCACCCTCACTTCCATTCGCTGAGCAGCGGGGGCATTCTCAGCCTCGATATAGTCGAGAGACTCTTCCCGCCTTGTAAGCGCCGGTTCAGTCCAGAAAACGTTCATGCGGTCTTGCGCTTCTTTCCACGATTGGCCATTCTGCGCAAGACCTCCTCATGCGCAATTACTCGGCCTTCCCTGGCGGCCTTTAGCCCTTCAAGAACGCTGTGCTCGAACTCAGCGCTCCATTCAAGATAGCTGTCCACCGCCTCATTCAGAAGGAAGCTTCTGTCCCGCCGCATATTGGCGGCGATTTTGTCGAGAGCCTCAACTTTATCGGAATCGATTCGGAAACTGATCGTCTTTGGAGTACTCATGGCAGAATAATATCTCATATTATCTCGTAATATCAGCAAAAATCAGCCAGGTTTTCGCGCGAGTCAGAACTAATTATTTTTCCAGCCGCAAAACTGTTGGATCAAGCGGAGAAGCCGCTCATAATTACGGTCATAGGGTGCTGGATTCGAACACGAGCCCATTTCATCACGGTGGAGTTATTACCATGTCTGTGCGCTTTTCATCGACGGGTCTTGTCGTCGAAGACGAGAAACCTTCGACCTTTCTGCTGAGTTTTTTCGACAGCGTGCTGCGTGGAGTGGGGCAGGTGATGCTGCAGAACAACAGCTACACCGGGCTGCTCTTCCTGGCAGGCATTTTCTATAATTCGTCACTTTTCGGTTGGGCGGTTTTGCTCGGGACCATTGTGAGTACGGCCACTGCCATGCTGCTGGGCGTTGATCGCGCGCGCGTGCGCGCTGGACTGTTTGGGTTCAATGGCGGGCTCGTAGCCATCGCTTTGCTCTATTTCCTGCAACCGAATCCGCTGACCTGGGGCTGCGTCATTTTTGCGGCGGCCTGCTCGACAATCGTGACGGCCGGCCTGATGACTCTGTTGAATGCCTGGCGAATTCCTGCGCTCACCGCCCCGTTCGTCTTCACTTCCTTGTGTTTCTTCATGGCGATCGCCCGCTTCGGTCGACTGCAATCCACGCATTTCCTGCCGACCGCCGGCCTTCCCAAAGCCGTAACCGTCGAGGGTGTAGTGACTGCGGCGACGATAGCGGGCGGGCTTTTCAATGGCGTTGCTCAGGTTTTCTTTCAGGGCAGCGTCATCACGGGTATTTTGTTCGCGCTCGGTCTCATCATTAGTTCAAGAATGGCCTTTGCATCTGCGCTCACGGGCTCTTTGACCGGACTTCTCGTCGCGTGGGCTATGGGCGCCGCCGAACCGGCAATCCGTGCGGGTGCCTTCGGGTTCAACAGTGTGCTCGTCGCGATTGCGTTGGGCAGCGTGTTTTTCGAACGAAGCAGACGGTCGATCGCCTATGCGCTGCTCGCGACGATCGCGACCGCGGTGGTGTTCGCAGCGGTTTCCGCCGCACTGGAGCCTCTTGGCGTTCCCGCGCTTACGCTCCCCTTTGTGCTCGTCACATGGCTGTTCCTGCTCGCGAGCCCGATCTTTCATGGGCTTCGGCGTGTCGCGGACGAAGCTGAATCGACAAGCGACCGCAAGAAGGCTGTCCGGTGAGGTACGCGGATGCGGTCGCCGATCCTGCGTTCGCTATGTCCACTCAGATAGCGTCCTCGGGGCTTGCGGCGAAACCGCCGCAAGCCCGTTACAATCGTCCTCTATGCCCACGACGGTTCGCTCGTTTTCGAAGATCAATCTCGGCCTCGCCATCGGGCCGCGTCGGGCGGATGGTTTCCATGGGCTGACGACGCTTTACCAGACGCTGGCCGCGCATGATCTCGTAACCGTAACGCTGCGTCCCGCAACAGCGTCAAGCGTATTGCTCACATGCAGCGACGACCGGGTTCCATGCGATGACCGCAACACCGCCTTCAAAGCCGTCCAACTGAGTTTGGAAGCTTTGGGCGCGATGGCGGACGTCACCATCCACATCGAAAAGCGCCTCCCGGTGCAGGCAGGCCTGGGCGCGGGCTCAGCCAATGCCGCCGCCGCTCTCGTCGCTCTCGACCGGGAGTTGAAGGCGCACGGCGTCGCGCCGCTGACCTCGCCGGAGCGTCTCCGCATCGCCGCTGAAGTCGGCTCCGATGTCCCGCTGTTCCTCATCGGCGGGGCGGTCCTCGGCGTCGGCCACGGCGAAGAGGTCTACCCGATGCCCGACATCCCGCCTGCCCCATGCGTCATCGCCCTGCCGGAAATCGGAGTCTCCACCCCGCAGGCGTTTCGCGACTGGGATGCTCGACACGGCGGCGAAAGCCCTGAGGGAAATCCCGAACGCAATATGCGCGCGCCCTTTGCGTCTTGGAATGTCGGGCCCATGGCCGACCCCTCCTCTTCCTCGCAATTGACCCCCGTCCCCCCCTCCAGTACACTGAAGGGGTTGAGTCGGTCGCTCGCGTCCGCATTTTGTGAGCAGCACTCCTCCGGTGTCTTCGCCTTGGGCGAAAACCTTGCGCTGAATCTGCTTCTCGCGCTTGTCCAAACCGGGATTGAAAACGACTTTGAAGAAGTCGTCTTTCCTCAGAATCCCCAGTTTGGAACAATCAAGCGCGCTCTTGCGGCCTCGGACGATCCGGAGCATGCGGCGATCTATGCGGCCTTGTCCGGTTCCGGGTCCGCGCTGTTCGGCCTCTATGCAACAGAGGCGGCCGCGGACGCGGCGGAAGAGCGGCTGGCGAAGATGGGCGTGCGGTCGATGCGGACGGAGACGCTGACACGGGAAGAGTATTGGAAGCGAATAGCGGAACCCTGAACGCTGATCGCTGAACGCTGAACCCTGTTTTCACTGGGCGATCGACTAACGGTAGGTCAAGTGCCTTTGGAGCACTTTGTCCAGGTTCGAATCCTGGTCGCCCAGCCAGTTTTGAGGGAAGGCTCCGGCTTAACGTGCCGGAGAGAAGCCCTGGCGGAAGCTGCGCCAGACCACGTAGGCAGGACAATCAGGGCAAACCAGCCCGGGAGAATCTTGTGAAGAGCGAAACGGCTTTGGAACCAGCATCGGAAACAGCCGCGACTACAGCGACTCCAGTGGCAAACAACGGGAAATCTCCTGAAGGCAGACCGGGCGATGGCAGATCAGGCGAAGGCAAACCCGGGGATGGGAAGTCAGGCGACGGCAAGCCCGCGCCGGAGAAAAAGCGTGCGCGGCAATACGGGGAAGACAAGCGGTTCAAAGTCTTTACCGGCTCGGCAAATCGCGTGCTCGCCCAGGAAATCTGCAAGCACATCGGCGTCGCGCTGGGCGAGACCCGGATGCAGCGTTTCGCCGACGGCGAGGTGTATTTCCAGTTGCTGGAAAATGTTCGCGGCGCGGATGTATTCGTCGTGCAGCCCACCTGCTATCCGGTGGACCAGCACCTGGTGGAGCTGCTGATCATGATCGACGCTCTCAAGCGCGCTTCGGCGGCCCGTATCACCGTGGTGGTTCCGTACTACGGCTACGCCCGGCAGGACCGCAAGGACCGTCCCAGGGTCGCCATTTCCTCCAAGCTTGTCGCCGACCTGCTCACCACGGCGGGCGCGAACCGCGCTCTGTTCATGGACCTGCACGCGGCGCAGATTCAGGGCTTCTTCAATATTCCGGTGGACCACATGTTCGCCAGCCCGGTCATGGTCAGCTATTTCCGCGAGTTGAATCTGCCGAACCTAACGGTGGTTTCGCCAGACGCGGGAGGCGTGGAGCGCGCGCGCTTCTTCGCGACCAAAATGGGAGCTCCGCTGGCGATTGTGGACAAGCGCCGGACGGACATGAACGTGACGGAAGTGATGCACGTGATCGGCGATGTGCGAGGGCAGACCTGCCTCATCATCGACGATATTGTGGACACCGCCGGCACGTTGGTCAAGACGGTCGACGCGCTGCTGGAGCAGGGCGCGACCAAAGTGTATGCGTGCGCGTCTCATGCCGTGCTCTCGGGCCCGGCCGTCGAGCGCATCTCGAACTCGCGGCTGGAAGAGTTGGTCGTTACCGACTCGATTCCGCTGCAGGAAGAGGCGCAGAAAGTTCCAAAGATCAAGGTGCGCTCCGTCGCCGGCCTGTTGGCCGCAACGATTGAGAGCATCCACATGGAGACGAGCGTGAGTTCGTTGTTCAACTAAAGGCAGCTACTAGCTTCCAGCTATTAGCTAAAACGGCTTGGAAAGAGACTACGGCCGCATCAGAAGCGATGCGGACCACATTAAAGGGAGCGGAAAGGCGACTAGCAAGCTAAGAGCTAAAAGCTATTAGCTAAAAGCTGCTTCACCGTGCCCGAAGGAAAAGGACAATGATCAGTCAGGAAGTCGTAACCGCCACGCCCCGCGAGGGCAAGTTCAACAAAAACGCCGCCCGCCGCGTGCGCGTGCAGGGCAGAATTCCCGCCGTGGTTTACGGAGCGGCCCTGCCTTCCGTCGCCGTCGAGGTCGATCCCAAGCAGATCGCCAAAATTCTGCACTCTGACGCCGGCCACAACTCGATCTTCGACCTGGAAATCAGCGGGGCCAATACTTCCGGTGAAGAGAAGTCGAAGGCCATGATTGTCGACTGGCAGTATGAGCCGATCAGGGGCGCGCTGCTGCACATCGATCTCAAGCGCATTGCGCTCGACAAGGTCATCCGTGTCGAGGTTCCGATTCAGCTCGTCGGTATTGCCACTGGCGTCAAGAACCAGGGCGGCATCCTCGACCAGGTTCTGCGCGAAATTGAAATTGAGTGCCTGCCCGGAGACATTCCCAGCCATCTTGACGTCGACGTCACCAATATGTCCTTTGGCGATGTGCTGCGCGTGGCGGATCTGCCCCACTCCGACAAGGTGAAGTTCCTGGAGGACGAGGACGCGACCATAGCCCACGTTACCGCGGTGAAGGAAGAAGTTGCCGCTCCGGCGCCCGATGCCGTTGCCGCCGCTGCCGCAACGCCCGCCGAGCCCGAAGTTGCGAAGAAGGGCAAGCCGGAAACCGAAGCCGGGGCGAAGAAGTAAGCCTTGGCCACCGGGGAGGAATCCGCGCGCGGGGGAACTCTGCTGGTCGTCGGACTTGGCAATCCGGGGATCGAGTATCAGTTCACGCCGCACAATGCGGGCTTCCTCGCGGTGGACCGTATCGCCGACGATCATGGAGCGACTGTGGCCAACCGCCGCTGCCGCGCTGTGACGGCAAAGATCGAGATCGCCGGACGTGAAGTCATTCTGGCCAAGCCGGAAACCTTCATGAACCTCAGCGGTCTTTCAGTCGCGGCCCTGGTCGAGGAGTTCGACATCGACCCTTGCCGCGACCTGCTGGTTTTGTACGACGAGCTGGACCTGCCGCTCGGCGCGCTGCGCGTCCGGGAGCGCGGCAGCCCGGCGGGACATAACGGAGCGAGGTCGATTACCAGCTCGCTTCGTTCTGAGGATTGGGCGCGCATCCGCATCGGGGTAGGCCCCGATGAGGACGCGGCCAGCGCATTCCGGCGCGGCAAGGATTACTTGCTGACGCCGCTGCGCAAAACGGATCTAGCCGCGCTGGACGAGGTTCTCGACCGGGCGGCGAAGGCCGTGGAAACAGTCGCCGCCAAAGGAATCGGCGTCGCGATGAACGAGTTCAACCGCCGGGAAAACGGGCCCGCGGAGCAGTAGAAGGAAAAATTCGCACCGGACGCGGCGGCAACATTCCGCGCCCAGAGAAAAGAGAAGCAGAGCATGGAGCGTTTTTACGAAGTAATGTTTATCGTCCGTCCCGACGTGGAGGACGCAGACCTGGACAAGCTGATCGCGGGTTTTGAAAACACCGTGACCAGTGGCGGGGGCAACGTGCGTTCGACGGAAAAGCTCGGTCGCCGCAAGCTTGCCTACACCGTTCGCAAATGCAACGACGGCAACTACATTCTGCTCACCATCGACGCCGACGGCAAGTTGGTGGCGGAGCTGGAGCGCCGCCTGAGGGTCTCCGAGCCGGTCATCAAGTTCATCACGGTGCGCATGGACGAGGAGCAGAAGCGGCTCGACAAGGTCAAAGCCATTCGCGCCACTCGCAAGAAGGTGAGCGCCCAGCCCGCCGCCGTTGTCGCACCCGCGATCCCCGTCGCTGCCGCAACCACCGAGGAGCCAACTCCGGCGGTAGCCGCTGAGCCGGCCCCCGAAGCTGCCAGCGCATAAAAGCAGAAATTCAAGACTCAGCCCGGCCGGGCTTTCCCGGCATGGCTGAACAGAAAAGGAAAACATCATGGCTGACGAAGTAACAGCAACACCGCAACGCTCTCACGAAGGTGGAGCGCCCTCCTCATCCGGCCCGCACACTGGCGGCGGCCCCCGCTCCGGCTCCGGCGGCCCCCGCTCTGGCCCCGGTGGCCC
>JBAUHD010000066.1:0-4462 GCA_049680085.1 Acidobacteriaceae bacterium | reverse complement strand
CTCAGCAGCGGCGCGCAATACATTGTGGAGCAGGGCCATGACGCGATCGCCGCGATGAGCAGCAATCCCCCCACCCTCAAGGTGGAAATCCCGGTGGCTCCCAGCGTGATTAACCTCACCGGAGCGCCCTCGGCGCAGCGCGCTTACTCCATCAGCCAGGGCAACTCCAATGGCGGAAACCTTGCCTGGGGCGCGTGCGGCACGCCTTCCGCGGTGACGGTGAATGGCGAAGCCGACGGCATTGACTTAGCGTCGAACAGTATTTCGTCGCGCATCCCGCTCGGCGTCTGCCCGGTCTACGGCGTGACCTCGCTCGACGGCGCCCGCGCCTTTATCCTCAACCGGGGCAGCGGAACGATCAGCGTCATCAATACCCAGTCCAATCAGCTCGATACCGTAAATGCCTCGCCTTACCTCAACGGCAACGGCACCATCAATCTCTGCAACGGCGCAACCCCCTGCGACGCGGGCCCGGTGTACGCGGATTTCTACGGCCCCGGCAACCTGCTGGTGGTCTCCAACTACGACAACGACACGGTCAGCGTCATCAGCGTCAGCCTGGACATTTACGGCAATGACAGCCCCACCTTCGGCAAAGTGCTCGCAACCATTCCCGTTGGCCACCAGCCCGCAGCCGTCACGGTCTTGCAGGACGGCGGCCGCGCTTATGTCGCGAATGAAGGCGATGGCACGGTTTCGGTGGTAAGCCTCACTACTCTTACGCCGCTCACCACCATTACGCTGGCTCCGGTCCCGGATCCTGCGAACCCCTCCAACACGGTCATTCCGCAGCCCCGCTCCATCGTTTCCAACTACAACAACCCGGCGGGCAAGGTCTATGTGGCGGCGCAGAACAGCCCCTATGTCACGGTCATCCGAACCGATACGGACGTGATCTCCTCCCGCATCCTCGTTCAGGGCAACGTGACTGATATTCACATTACCCACCAATATGCCGCGCAGAGCAGCGTCAATAACCAGATCGAAAGCCGCTCGGTCGGCTCAGGCGCGCCGTAAGCCCATTCGCCAGAAACTCTCAGCCCAATAAGCTAAGGCATCCATTTATGGATGCCTTAGCTTTTCCGAAAGCGGAACCAATGTTGATGTACCCGCAAAAAAAGTGCAGATCTCTCCACCACGTCCGCAAAAATCGCGGACTCCGGTCGAGATGACAAAGGTTTGTTTCTGGGTACAGCGATGTTGATTCTGCCCTAACGGCCCGCGCTCCCGGAGTCAGGCATCGGCGCGGAGCTTCGGAACACCCGCTACATCAGGCTCACCGCATCCACATCCACGATCAAGTTGCGGCGGGGAATCCCGGCCGCATCTGCGTGCGCCAGCGCCGCGCGCAGCGTTCGAGCCAGCGCCTGCCGCTTCTCCGCCTTCAGCACCAGATGAAACCGGTAAATGCGTTTAATCTTCGCCAGCGGCGCGGTCGCCGGGCCAAGCACGCGAACGCCTTCATGTTGAGTCGCCTGGAACCATCGCCCCAGCGCCGCCGCCCATCCCGCCGCTTCCTCCAGGCGCGGGCTTTGAATCACTAGATTGGCCAGCGGCCCATACGGCGGATAGTGCATCCAACGCCGGTACTTCATCTCTTTCTCCACAAAGCCGTGGAAGTCGTGCCTGGCCGCGAACTGAATCGCGTAGTGGTCCTGGTGATACGTCTGCACCAGCACCTTGCCGGGAAGCTCGCCGCGTCCCGCCCGTCCCGAAACCTGCGTGAGCAGTTGAAAGACGCGCTCCGCGGCGCGAAAATCCGGAAGCCCCAGCGCGAAGTCCGCGCCCACTACGCCCACCAGCGTTACACCGTGAATGTCGTGGCCCTTGGCGATCATCTGCGTGCCCACCAGCAGGTTGATTTCGCCCGAGTGCAGCCGCATCAGCAGCCGCTCCATGTCGCCGCGCCCGCGCACCGTGTCGCGGTCCATGCGGCCAATCCGAGCATTGGGAAAAATCTCCTGTAGCCGCTCCTCGCCCTGCTGCGAGCCGGCTCCGAGAAAATAAAGGTGTTCGCTGTCGCACGCAGGGCAGCGTTTGGGGACATTCCGCTTGTAGCCGCAATAGTGGCATTCCAGCCGCTGCCCCGCGTGCGCGCGGTCGTCCGAGCCCGGAACCGGCTTGTGGTACGTCAGCGAAATAGAGCAGTTCTCGCACTGAAGCTTTTCGCCGCACGCGCGGCACACCACCACAAAGGAGTATCCGCGCCGATTCAGCAGGATAATCGATTGCTCGCCGCGCGCCAGCGTGGCCTGTGTTTCCTCAATGAGCGCGCGCGAAAACAGATGCTCCTGCCCCGTCTCCTGGAACTCGCGCCGCATGTCAACCAAATGCACTTCTGGCAGCGGACGCTGGTTCACGCGCTCGTGCATTTCAATCCGCGCATACTTCCCCTGCTGCGCGTTGTGCCACGACTCCAGCGAAGGCGTGGCCGACCCCAGCACAATCGTCGCATTGGCCAGCTTGGCCCGCATCACCGCCGTGTCGCGCGCATGGTAACGCGGCGTCGACTCCTGCTTGTAACTCGAATCGTGCTCCTCATCCACAATCATCAGCCCGATATTTTCGAGCGGCGCGAACACAGCCGAGCGCGTGCCCACCACCACTCGCGCCTCGCCGCGCCGGATGCGATGCCATTGCTCGGCGCGTTCCTCCGGCGTCAGCGCCGAGTGCAGCAGCGCCACCTCGCTGCCGAAGGTGTGGTGGAGCTGCGCCGCCATGGCCGGCGTCAGCCCGATCTCCGGAACCAGCAGCATTGCCGATTTTCCCAGCTTGAGCGCGCGCTGCATCGCCGCTAAATAAACCGCCGTCTTGCCCGACCCCGTGACTCCATGCAGCAGGTGCGGACGAAACTCCGCCGTCTCCACCGCCGCCGTAATCGCGTCCAGCGCCGCCTGCTGCGCGGCGTTCAGCACATGCGTCTCGTGACGCAGGGCGGAGAGATGCGTGAGGTGGAAATCAGCGGGCCGCTCCTCAATGCGAACCAGTTCCCTCTTCACCAGCGTGGCGAGCGTGGATTGCGGCACGGCCAGCCGCCGCAACTCCGGCACAGGCAGCTCGTTTCCCGACCCGGCAAGCCCGGCAAGAATCGCCTGCTGGTTCTCATTCAGCTTCGGCAGTCGCACGCCTTCCACCAGCACCGCATAGCGAATCGTCCGGCGCGCATCGCGGGACGCGGCTTCGGTTTCGCGTGCGATCCACTTTTTGCGAAGCATTCCCGCCAGCAGCGCGCGCGTTGCTCCCGTCGCGGACCGCAGCGTGGAGAGCCGGGCGGCGTTGCCGTTTTCGAGATAGTTCAGGATTTTGTATTCGGTGTCCTGCTCCTCAGGCGAGCGCCGCGTCCGCCGCGACGAGCCCTCCCGCGCTCCGCTGAAGAGCGCGTTGCGCCCCTGCTCGGTGATGCGGAACAGCAATTGCTTCCGCACCTCGCCCATCAGCGGAAGCATGGCCCGCAGCACCTCGCCGACCGGCGCGATGTAATATTGCGCGATCCACTCCGCGAGCGCGAGAAGCTGCGGCGAAAGGATCGACTCCTCGTCAAGAACCGCCAGCAGCGCCTTGGCCTCTACCGGAGGCGGCTCGTCATGCACGCGAAGCACGATCCCCGCCAGCTTTTCATTGCGAAACGGAACCAGCACGCGCGCGCCCGCAACCGGCGTCTTCTCCCCGACGGCATAGGTGAATGCGCGATCCAGCGGGACAGGCAGCGCGACATCGCAGAAGGTGGGCACAGGATTCAGGGTACAGCGTTCAGCGATCAGCGTTCAGATCTGGCCGGCTTCAATCCCAGTTCCTTCATGGCGATTTGCAGGTCCTTCCACGCCTCGCCCTTCTGGCGCGGATCGCGCAGCAGGTACGCCGGATGGTAGGTCACGATCAACTTTGCGCCTCGCAGGCTATGAATGCGTCCGCGCAGGCTGGCCAGCGAAGCCTTGCCGCCCATCAGATACGTCGCGGCGGTCGCACCCAAAGCCACAACCACCTCGGGCCTCACAACATCCATCTGCCGCCACAGAAATTGCATACAGGTATTGGCCTCCGCAGGCTCCGGCGTCCGGTTGCCCGGCGGGCGGCACTTCACCACATTCGCAATGTAAACCTCGCCGCGCTTCAGGCCCATGGCGGCAATCATGTTGTTCAGGAGTTGTCCGGCACGGCCCACAAACGGCAACCCTTGCGCGTCTTCATCCGCTCCCGGCCCTTCGCCCACAAACATCAGCCGCGCGTTGGGGTCTCCGTCGCCAAAAACAATGGTGTGACGCCCCTGCGTGGCCAGCGGGCAGCGGGTACATTCACCAATGTCGGCTCGAATCGCCTCCAGCGCGGCGGCATGCTGCTCCGGCGGCACGACCGGCGACGCAACGGCGATTTCCGGCAATCCAGTTGCGGTTTTGCGAGGAATGGCAGGCTCCGGTTCCGAATCAGTAACAGTTGTGGTTCCAATTGCAAACTGCGGGTCCGG
>JBAUHD010000065.1:0-6843 GCA_049680085.1 Acidobacteriaceae bacterium | reverse complement strand
GTCCGCGGCTGAGGTCTTGAGGTAGTAGAAGCCAATGAGCAGATACGACGCCAGGCCCACGCCTTCCCATCCGACAAACATCAGCAGGAAGTTTTCCGAGAGCACCAGCGTGAGCATGAAGAACATGAAGAGGTTGAGGTAGGCGAAGAAACGCCAGTAACCCTCCTCATGCGCCATGTAGCCGACCGAATAGATATGGATGAGGAAGCCGACGCCGGTGACGACCAGGAGCATCACCATGGCAAGCTGGTCGAGCTGGAGATCGAAGCCGGCGCGGAAGCTCCCGGTCTGGAACCACGTGCCGAGGTGCTCGATGTAGGGAAGCGAAATGCCGCTGAAGTGGAACCACAGGTCCACGACCTGCGCGAAGGGAATGGCCGTGGCAATGAGCGCGATGGCGGAGACAAGCGCCTTGGGGAACTTGCGGCCAAAGATGCCGTTCAGCAGAAACCCGATGAGGGGGACGAGCGGAATCAGCCAGAGATGGAGGGAACTGTTCATTGATCTCACTTACTACAGTTTCATTAAATCCACTTGATCGACGTTCAGGGTGTTCCGCGCGCGGAACAGAGCGATGATGATGGCGAGGCCCACGGCGGCCTCCGCCGCGGCGACCACCATCACGAAAAGGACAAAGACCTGCCCGTCGATCTGCTGCCAGCGGTGCGCGAAGACGACGAAGGCCAGGTTGACGGCGTTGAGCATCAGCTCAATCGACATGAAGACGGTGATGATGTTGCGCTTGATGAGAAATGCGGCGACTCCGATGGAGAACAGGATGGCGCTGAGGATGAGATACCAGGAAGCGGGGACCATGACTCAGTGCTCCTTTTTCGCCAGCGCGACAGCGCCGAGAATTGCGACCAGCAGCAGGACGGATGTGAGCTCGAAGGGCAGCAGCATTTCGTGGAAGAGAACGGCGCTGAAGGCGCGGGGCACAACCCAATACCTGCCGGGATCGGTCATGCCGAGGCGGTTGCCATTGGAGAGAAAGATGTAGACCAGCGTGCCAAGCAGGGCCAGCGCTCCGGGGATTCCGACGGCATAGGCGGCCTTGCTGCCGTGGGTGCGTTCTTCGCGCCCGGCGTTGAGCAGCATGATGACGAAGGTGAACAGCACCATGATGGCTCCGGAGTAGACGATGACCTGCGCCGCGGCGAGGAACTCCGCGCCGAGCAGCAGGTAGAGCACCGCCAGCGAGCTCATGACCACAATGAGCGAAAGCGCGGAGTTGATGGGGTGGCGCTGGAAGAGGAGATTCAGCGCTCCCGCAACGCACAGCCCGCCAAAGATGAAGAACAGAACCGGATGCATGTGTTCAGTCGCTCACTTGAAAAACTCTGGAAAGGAGACCGGAATCTCCGATTTTAAATCACGCTATACGGCGCGATAGGCAAGCCAGAAGCTGGTCACAATGATATTCGCGATCGCCAGAGGCATAAGGATTTTCCAGCCGAAACCCATCAACTGGTCGTAACGGAAGCGAGGCAGCGTGCCGCGCACCCAGATGTAAAGGAACAGAAAACAAAAAACCTTGAGCACGAACCAGAAAACCGGCAGCAGCGCCGCGCCGACTATGCCTCCGAGGTTCGCGGGAAACAGATGCCCGAAGGGGCTCGACCATCCGCCGAAGAAAAGCAGTGTGGCCACGCAGCCGACGGTGATCATGTTCGCGTACTCGGCCATGAAGAACATGGCGAACTTCATCGAGCTGTATTCGGTGTGGTAGCCGGCGGTCAGCTCGCTTTCGGCTTCAGGCAGATCGAAGGGGGTGCGGTTGGTCTCCGCAAAGGCCGCCATGATGTAGATGAAGAAGGCGACGAACTGCCAGCCTCCGAAGAAGTTCCAGGAAAGCAGCCCGTGCGTGGACTGCACGTCCACAATGTCGCGCAGCCGGAAGGACTGCGAGCGCAGGATGACGCCGATGACGGAGAGTCCCAGCGCAAGCTCGTAGCTGATGACCTGCGCGCTGGCCCGCATCGCGCCGAGCAGCGAATATTTATTGTTGGACGACCAGCCGGAAAGCGCGACTCCATAGACGCCGATGGAGGTGACGCCGAGGATGATGAGCAGGCCGATATTGACATCAGAAATCTGGAAAAGATCGACGCCGCGGTACTGGATGTTGGCGCCGAACGGAATCATGGAAATGGACATGAGCGCGCAGCCCAGGGCAATGATGGGCGCGGCGATGAACAGCGGCTTGTAGACGTCGGTGGGCATCAGGTCTTCCTTGAGGAAGAGCTTGAGACCGTCGGCCAGCGGCTGCAACAGGCCGAAAGGGCCGACGCGGCTGGGGCCCCAGCGGTTTTGAATCCGCCCGACGACTTTGCGTTCGAGCAGCACCGTGTAGGCGACAGCGGTCAGCAGAATCACCGTTACGACGATGACCTTCAGCAGGCTGATCAATACAAAAACCCAGAAGCTTACTTCCACAAGGCCTTCCAAAAAAGATCGTTAATCCGCCGCGGTTCCTGTTTCCGTGGGTTTAAGAACGGTGGTGCCGGAGGCCACCGTCTCCTTGAGTTTCGCGCAATATTCGCCGAGCGTGCCCGACGTGTACAGCCCGTCGTTTGCGGGCAGCACCAGGTCGCGGCGAGTCGCGTTGGCGTCGTTCTGGGCGAGTTCCGATTTCAGATGTTCGTCGTTGCCGGCCAGCAGATTCAGCCGGGGAACGTTGTAGGCCGGAACCAGCCGCTGAATTTCGTCGAAGATGGCGAAGGGATCGAAGGGACTGAGTTTCGGCTCCAGATGATTGGCCGCGAGCCATACCGCGTGGCGGTCGGCCTCTCCGGATTGCGCTCCGCGGCTCTGGCCGAAGTCGGCGCGCACGCCTTTGCCGAAGGGAACCAATGTCTTCGGGTTGACTCCCATCTTGTCGGCGAGACGGACAATCAGCTCGAAGTCGGTGCGAACTCCGGGCTTGTCGCCGGCCTTCTTGACTAGTTGCAGGTCGCCGTAAGTATTGGTGGCGGTCCCGGCCTTCTCATATAGATTAGCGGCGGGGAAGACCACGTCGGCGAGGGCGGCGGTCTCCGTCAGGAACATGTCCTGCACTATGAGGAAAGTATTCTTGAGCGCGGAGGGGTCGATGCCATAGCGGGCAACGGGATTTGAGCCGACGACGTAGAGCGCGGATAAGTCGCCGCGTCCGGCAGCATCAAACATCTCGACCAGATCGAGCCCCGGCGCGGCGGGAAGCGCGCTGATGTACTCCTCAGCCAGGTGGCCCGGAGTCGCGACAGGAACATAGCCGGGCAGAAGGTCAGGCAGAAGGCCCATATCCGCCGCGCCGCGCGAATTCGAGTAATCGCCGAGGCAGGCGAATTTCGTGTTGGGCAGCGAGAGGCCGAACTGGACAAGCGAGGTGATGTCGCGTCCGCGCAACTCGGAGCCGAAGACGATAAGCAGGGATTCTTCCTTGCTGACGGCGTCGCGGAAAGCCGCCGTTGTGTCGTTGCTCTCGAAGCTTCCGGCGCCGCCGGAGAGGTACTGCACAAAAGCGGCGTAGCCGGTCTGCGAAAGGGTGACTTCAGCCTTGGCCTGGCGGCGCAGCTTGATGTCGGCGTGGTTGGCGACGTAGAGCCGCGAACGGTTGAGGCGAACGTTGGCGCGAATCTGCCAGGCCAGCGCGGGATGCTGTTCGGTGGGATCATTGCCGAGCAGCAGAATTGCCGGCGCGTCGAGAAAATCACGGAGCGAGGCTTCGCGTCCGGCGTGGCCCTTGAGGACGGCGGCGAAGGCGGCGTAATCGGCCGTGCGGTGGTGGTCAATATTGTTGGTGCCGAGCACCGTGCGGGCGAACTTTTGCAGCAGGTAATTTTCTTCGTTCGTGGTGCGGTTGGAGCCGATGACACCGATGGCCTTGCCGCCACGCGAGTCGCGGATTTCTCTCAAGTGCCGTCCTGCGGCTTCAAGAGCAACTTCCCAGCTCACAGGAGCCAGCTTGCCGTCGGCCTGGCGGACCAGCGGCTTGGTGATGCGCTCTTCATGATTGGCGAAATCGAAGGCGTAGCGGCCCTTGATGCACAGGAAATCGCCGTTGGGGCCGCTCTTGTCGCGATTGTTGCCGCGAATGATCTCCGTGCCCTCTGTCACGGTGCGCACGCCGAGCGTGGTCTTACAGCCGTCGCCGCAGTGCGTGCAGACGGTGGCGATGTGATTCATCTCCCACGGGCGGGTTTTGTAGCGATAGGTGCCGGAGGTGAGGGCGCCGACCGGGCAGATGTCGATGCACATGCCGCACTCTTCACAGTTCAGATGGTCTTCGCTGTTGGGGGCGATCACGCTGCCGACGGCGCGATTTTCAACGGCCAGCGCCCAGACATCCATGCCCTCGCCGCAGACGCGCACGCAACGATAGCAAAGAATGCAGCGCGGGCGGTCGAAGAAAACCACCGGCGACCATTGCTGCTCGTCGCGATGCTCCTTGATCTCGACATACTTTGAGATTCCAGGACCGTACTTGAAGGTCATGTCCTGCAGTTCGCACTCGCCGCCCTTGTCGCAGACCGGGCAGTCCAGCGGATGGTTGCCGAGCACCAGCTCGACCATGGATTTGCGCGCCTGCTTGATCTCGTCGGTTTCGGTCGAGACCACCATGCCTTCCCCAACCTGAGTGGTGCAGGCGGTCTGAAGCTTGCCTACCTTTTCGATACGCACGAGGCACATGCGGCAGGCGGCCTGGAGCGAAAGTCCGGGATAGTAGCAGAAGGCCGGAATTTCGATGCCCGCGGCCTTGCAGGCATCAATCAGCAGCGTGCCCTTGGGCGCGGTCAACTGCTTGCCATCGACGGTGAATGTTACGTCAGCCATTCCAATTCTTTCCTCGCGCTAAACCAGCACTTCTTCGCGCTCGCGCTCGTGTTTATACGGGCAGCCTTTGCCATTCAAGTGGTCTTCAAATTCTTTGCGGAACTTCTGCACGAAGCCGATGGTCGGCATGGCCGCCGCGTCGCCGAGCGGGCAGAAGGTGCGGCCCAGCATGTTTTCGGCGAGATAGCGGATGTTGTCGATGTCCTTGTCCACGCCGCCGCCGGCGTGCAGGCGGGTGAGCGACTTCTTCAGCCAGTCGGTGCCTTCGCGGCAGGGAATGCACCAGCCGCAGCTCTCGTGCTGATAGAACTGCATGGTGCGCAGCGCGAACTCCACCATGCAGACGGATTCGTCGAGAACGACGATGCCACCCGATCCGAGCATGGTTCCGGCCTTGCCCATCTGGTCAAAGTCGAGTCCTACGTCAATTTCTTCCGGCGTCAGCACCGGTGTTGAAGATCCTCCGGGGACCACCGCCTTCAGCTTCCTGCCGCCGCGAATCCCGCCACCGACTTCATAGATGGCTTTGCGCAGGCTGTAGCCCATCGGCAGTTCGTACACGCCGGGCCGCTCCACGTGGCCGCTGATGCTGAACAGCCGCGTTCCTCCGTTGCGCTCCGAGCCGACCTTCGCATATGCCTCGCCGCCCATCAGCAGAACGTGCGGCACGCTGGCGATGGTCTCGGCGTTATTAATAACGGTGGGTCCGCCGTAAAGCCCGACGACGGCGGGGAAGGGAGGCTTGATGCGAGGGACGCCGCGCTTGCCTTCGAGCGACTCCATCAGCGCGGACTCTTCGCCGACTTCATACGCGCCCGCGCCGGTCTGCGTGATGATGTCGAAGTCGATTCCCGAGCCAAAGATGTTCTTGCCGAGAAAGCCCTTCGCGTAGGCGTCGGCGACGGCCTTCTCCATAATGTTGAGCAGGTAACGGTACTCGCCGCGCAGATAGATGAAGCCCATCTTCGAGCCGATGGCGAGGCCCGCGATCAGGGTGCCTTCGATGACCGCGTGCGGATCGTGCAGAAAGATCACGTGGTCTTTGCAGGTGCCGGGCTCGCTCTCGTCTCCGTTGACCAGAACGTATTTGGGCTTGTCCGACTGTTTCGGCACAAACGACCATTTGAGGCCCGTGGGAAATCCCGCGCCGCCGCGCCCGCGCAGCCCGGAGGCCTTCATTTCAGCAATGATCCACTCGGGGCCTTTCTCAATCGCGGCGCGAGCGGACTTGTAGCCGTCGAGCTCGATGTATTTATCGATGCTGGCCGCGCCTTGTCCGAAGCGGCGGGAGATGATCTTTACTTCGTCGGGATGGGAAACGAGCGTGGGCACGATTAGGCCGTTTCCTTTCCGCGACCGGCTTTGTAGTTCTCAATCACCTGGTCCATCTTTTCCGGGGTCAGTTCTTCGTGGAAGTCGTAGTTGACCTGGATGGCCGGGGCCCAGCAGCAGGCTCCGATGCACTCGACTTCTTCCAGCGAGAACAGGCCGTCCGGTGTCACTTCCTTGTGGCCGATGCCGAGCCGTTTTTTGCAATGCTCCAGAATGCCATAGCCGTCGCGCAACATGCAGGAGATATTCGTGCAGACCTGAATGTTGTATTTGCCCGCCGGTTTGGTGCGCAGCATGGAGTAGTAGCTCAACACGCTTTGCACATCGTTTTCGCGGATGCCGATGCGCTCGGCGACCTCGGCGACCACGGCAGCGGAGATATAGCCCACCTCGTCCTGCGCATACAGCAGCATGGGCACCAGCGCGGAACGCCGCAGCGGGTAAATCGTTACGAGCTTGTCCAAGCGCGCCGCGAGTTCCGGGGAAAAGATCGTCTTGGCTGTCTCACTCACTCTGCATCATCTCCCGCGCCAGCCGCTCGGCGGCAAGGTCCATCTCCTCAATCCTGTTGTCCAGCCTGGCCCTTCCATCCTCGTCGAGCGAGAAGGGAATCGAGTTTCCCAAGCTGTCCTCCATCCGGTTATGCGTGAAGCGAATCCAATGATCCGCAACGCGCAGCACAATTTCGTCCGCTCC
>JBAUHD010000064.1:0-7093 GCA_049680085.1 Acidobacteriaceae bacterium | reverse complement strand
GGCGGGTCGGACCAGCGGCTGGTGCTGAGCAAGGGCGACGATGCGGTGGTCCGGGTGAAGAACAATGACGGAGAAGCGTATCCGCTGGACTGGGCCTTTGAGATAGACGGCAGGACGATCGAGAGCGGTTCTCTTCAAGTGGCGGCGCGGGGCACGTCGTCGATTACGCTGACGCCGACGGATGATCTTTACTCATGGCGGGACAGTGTGCGGCCGTCGCGCCGGACGGGACTGCTGCTGCTGTCGCTGCATGGTCCGCCGGCGGTGGCGCGGGAGCTGCTGCCGGCGCGCACGCTGCGGGTGGAACTGGTGATGCGGAAACTTTCGCCGTCGTGGACAAGCGTGTGGTCGAAGGTGTTTATGGCACTGCTGCTGCTGCTGGGTGGGCTGCTGTCGCTGGTGGGGCACGGGGCGCTTCCGCTGGCGATGAGGAAGGCGGGACTGCGGCGGCAGTCGAGCGACTTCGGAGATCGGATCAACAGCCTGAGCAAGCGGGTAGACGCCTATTTGCGGGCGCTGCTGGCGATGGAGCGGAAGCGGATTGACCTGCTGCTGAAGCGGGCGCGGGTGGTTTCTCCGGCGGCGGTGGAGCGGCTGGAGGCGGCTTCGGCGGGCATTGAGCGGCTGCGGCGGCGGTTAAAGGCGGCGGAGCGGCTGGACGAGTTGCGGCGGAGGTTAGACGAGATTTCGGTGACGGCGCCTCCGTCGGTAGCCGATGATATTGAGATTAAATTGCAGACGGCGGCGCTACAGCTCCAGTCGTTTGCGCTGACGGAGGAGGATGCGGCGGCGGCGGGAAGGCTGCTGGATGCGGCAGAGACCTCGTTGACGATGGCCGGTGACACGGAAGCGCTGATGCAGATGACGGCGGAGAACTTCCAGGACCTGAAGGTGCGGCAAAAGCTGGTTCCGTATGCGTACTACAACGATTTGAAGTCGGCGCTGCCTGGGCTGTTCGACATGCTGAACCAGCCGTTTGAGGACCCGCGGAATATTACGCGGCCGATGATGTTCGCCATTGATTACGGAATTGCGGCGCTGCAGATGGCGTTTGATTATGCGATGCTGCGGGTGAGCGCTCCAGCGGTGGCGACGGGCGGGGGAGAGAGCGCACGGGACCGGCTGTTTGCGCGGCAGGGCGAGCTGATCGGGCTGCTGGGAACGCTGTCCTGGGCCGGGCTGCGGAACCTGCGCTCGCTGATGCAGGAGATGCGGGAAAATATCTACGAGCGCGACGTGCTGGAGGCGATTGCCGAGCCGGGACAGGCGGAAATTGTGCTGGAGCCGCGGACGGTGCGGCCTTACCAGCCGGTGATGTTCTCGATCCGGTTCAAGGACGTGCGGCTGAACGAGGCGGCGGCCACGCGTCGGCTGGCCTGCACGTGGGATTTTCCGGAGCAGCCGCTGGCTTACGGATGGCGAATCTGCCACTTCTTTACCGGGGGTGAGGTGCAGCGGGATGAGGGGCCGGGGATTACGGTTTCGGCGCGGTTCGAGAGCAAGAAGCCGGGCGTGGCGGAGGCGCAACAGGAAGGGAAGCTGGTAAGGAATTCGCTATCGACGATCTTTGAGCTGCATAAGGCGGAGCGGCCCTCGTATGCGCGGGCGATGGCGGAGGGGATGCGGTTTTTGATCGCGTTTGGAGTGGCGCTGGCCGCGCTGCTGGCGGGAGCGCTGCGGCAGTTGAATCAGCTTGATTTTGTGCCGGCGGTGATTGCGGTGGTGGCGATTGGGTTTGCGGCGGACTCGGTGAAGAATTTGTTGAGCCAGGGGCCGGGGCTCAGGGCTCAGAGCTCAGGGATTCGGGAGTAGGGGCCAGGAAGAAGTTCGTGCTGCCCGAAAGGAAGTGCAGGTCCCTCGGCTGCGCTTCGCTTCGCTCGGGATGACAATTTTGGGGAGCGGGGGTGGCGGTGTGGAAGAAGTTTGTTCGCCCGACGCGAACCGCAGGTCCCTCACTTCGCTCTGGATGACAACTTTGCGGGATGGGCGGGCTGCTCGGGATGACAACTTTGGGGAGTGGGAAGTGGGCAGTGGGAGAGAAGTTTATGCTTTTGCTTATTCCGCGTCGGGGGATTTGTAGGGGGTTTGTACGTAGTGGCGGGCGGCGTTTAATGCGCCCGAGGTGTTGTCGTTGGTCTGGATGGCCTGGCGATATTCCTGAATGGCGCGGTCCCTCTGGCCGGTCATGTCGAAGATTTTTCCGATCTGAATGTGGCTCCAGACTTCGGTCCATTTGGGATCGTCGTCGCCGTTGAGGGTGTCGCGGTAGGAATCGACGGCAGCCTGGAAGTTGTGCTGAGCGAAGAAGACCTCGGCGATACGGTAATTGGCGAGGGAGCTTTGCGGATTGACGGCGAGGGCCTTTTTGAATTCGTCGAGCGCGCCTACCATGTCTCCCTGAGCGACGAGCTGCTGGCCTTTGAGGATATCGACGCGGACAGCCATGTCGGGCGTGGACTTGAGGACCCAGTTGTCGGGGTCGATGATGATGCGGCGCGGGCGTCCGAAGGTGTCGACGACATATTGGGAGTCGGTGCCGACGACCTGGATGCGCCGGTTTTCGGTCTTGCCGTCGGTTTCAATGCGCAGCTCGACAGGCATGTTGAAGAGGTCTAAATTCTGCTGGATTTCGCCGATGGTGCGGAAGCCCTTGTTATTGCCGAGGCGGTAGACGGCGTATTTATCAGTGAAGTCGGGGGCTCCGGTTCCGTCAAGCCACTGGGAGAAGAAGGGCGTGAGCTGCTGCTGGGATTGGGCCTCGGAGATCTTCTCGAAATCCTGTGTTGTGATGGATTTATCGGTAAATTGTGAAAGCGCGGCGCGAAGGATTTTGATGAAGCTGTCCTGGCCGACTTCCCAGCGAAGCATGTGGAAGACCATGGCTCCTTTTTCAAGGGTCATGGACTGGAACTGCGGGGTGAATGGGGTGAGGGTGGCAGCACTGGTGAGCGGGATGGTGTCATAGGCGAGGGCTCCAGCTTGCACATCGAGAAGCGCGGATTCGAGCGCGCCTTCGCCGACGGAATCCTGGAGGTACATGAGCTCGCCGTAGCGGGACATGCCGTTGGTGATCCAGGCATCGTTGAGGGAGGCGGGGCTGATTTCGCTGCCCCACCACTGATGGGCGATGGTGTTGGAGAGCAGGCGGAAGGCGGTTTTTCCGGGGATGCGGTTGCCGGCAACGGCGGCGACTTCAGGGGCCCAGTAGGCGGGCACGGTGTCATCGGGCAGCTCGACGATGTTGATGCGTGTAGACTCGGGCATTCCAAAATTGGAGGTGAAGAAGGCGAAGATGCGGAGGGCGGACCTGGCGTAATCCTCAGCTTCAGCTTTGTGGGCTGAAGTGGTGAAAAGATGGATGTTGGGGGCGGGTGACGTCTCTGTGAATTTGCCGGCGATGATGGTTCCGGGAAAGCCGGGCTTATCCCATTTGAATTCGTATTCGTGGGAGCCTGAGGGGACAGCTTTGAGCTTGGATTTGGTCGTCGGGGTGGTCCCGGATGCGGTTTCGGTGGACGGAGAGACGGCCCCGCTGCCGATGACGGAGTATCCGGCGGGCACATGGATGTGGATGTCGGCGGTGAAGCGGTCGATCTGATAGCCGGTCATGGGAAACCAGGCCGCGGCGTAGAGGAGATAGCTGATGGGGTCGCCGATGCTGGCGAGCTTGAGGCCGGGAACCGGGCCTCCGGAGCCATCAAGCGTGCCGGAGTAGTGGAAGGTCCAGGTATAGCTTTGGCCGACAGTGAGCGGCGCGGCGGGAGTGACGAGGATGGTTTCGTTGGGGCCGCGGCGTCCGTTGAGGGCGGTTCCGGAGGCGTCCGTGACCTGATCGATTTTGAGCGCGCCGTGAAGCTGGAACTGGGCTTCGGGGATGGGTTGCTGGGCGGTAAAGGTGACGGCGGCGGTGGCGTCGAGGGTGTGTTTTGCGGGGTTGAGGGTGGCGTCGATGGTGTAGGCGGTGATGTCGAGCGGGAGCTTGGCCGGGGCCTGCGCGAAGACGCCGGTCGCGGTGAGGGCGGCGAGCAGAAACGTGGTAATGCGGACGGCGTGTCGGGTCTTGGTCCGGGTTTGGGTCATGGCTCTTGCAGACTTTCTTTCTGATGCGGCTTTTGCGATGACAGCATTTGTGATTGCAGCATTTGGGCGGCGGAACGGGCGGCGCGGTCGATGGCGGTTTGGCCGGGTTCGGAGCCGGATTCGCCTTTGGCCTTGAGCATAGCGGATATTTCGCGGAGGCTCGACTGCATTTCGGCGCGGGCGGCCTCGTCGTGAAGCAGCGGTTTGAGGTGTGAGACGAGATTTTGGGCGGTGAAGTCGCGCTGGATGAGCTCGGGGACGGCTCGGCGGCCCGCGATCAGGTTGGCCATGGCGACGTGGGGGACATCGACGACGCGGCGAGCGACCGCATAACTGACGGGCGAGACGCGGTAGACGACGATGAAGGGGTTGCCGATGAGCGCGGCTTCGACGGTGGCGGTTCCGCTGGCGACGGCGGCGGCGTGGGCGTGGTGGAGCGTGGCGCGGGCGTCGTGCGTGATGGCAATGCGGGGGCTGGGGGGGAGCCCGGACTGGATTTCCGCCTGCTGTGAGGCGATGAGCATGGGGGCGAGCGGCAGAAGGAATTCGCAGGGGTCTGTCTGGTGGAGGATTTGGGCGGCTTGGATCATTGCGGGCAGATTGAGGCGAATCTCTTTCGCGCGGCTACCAGGCAGCAGGGCAACCCACTGCTTGGACGGGTCGAGATGGTTTTGGCTAGCGAAGTCGCGGCGGGAGATGGCGGGCAATGGGAGGTCGGCGAGCGGGTGGCCGACGAATGTGGCCTGGACTCCGCGCTCGCGATAGAACGGCTCTTCAAAGGGGAAGATGACGAGCATCTGGTCGACGTATCGGCGAACATCGCGGAGGCGGTATTTTTTCCAGGCCCAAAGTTGCGGCGAGACGAAGTAAAGGACCGGGACTCCGGCGCGGTGGAGGTGCTTGGCGAGCGAGAGGTTCACGTCAGGGAAGTCGATGAGGACGGCGAGATCGGGGCGCTGAGTGCGAATCGCGGCCTTGAGCTTGCGGTATTCGCCGTAGATGCGCGGCATGTGGAGCAGGACTTCCGTGATGCCCATGACGGCCACATCTTCGGCGCGAACGATGGGGCGGAAGCCGGCCTGTTCCATGCGGGCTCCGCCGAGGCCGAAGAATTCGGTGTTGGGGATGAGGCGGCGGATGGCCGGGATGAGCGATGCGCCGTAATGCTCGCCGCTGGCTTCTCCGGCGGAGAGGAAGATGCGGGGCGCGGGCATCAGTCGGTGCCCGTGGCGAGGGAGGGAGTGAGGCCGGAGCCGGTGCGGTCGCCGAGTTCCTGGTCCTTGTACTGAAGCTGGTAGAGACGCCAGTAGATTCCGCGATTGGCAAGAAGCTGCTGGTGGCTGCCCATTTCACGAAGCTGTCCCTTGTGCATGACGAGGATAGTGTCGGCCCTTTGGACCGTGGAGAGGCGGTGGGCGATGACGACGGAGGTTCGTCCAGTGATCATGCGCTCGA
Source organism: Acidobacteriaceae bacterium (assembly GCA_049680085.1). Classification (GTDB taxonomy): domain Bacteria; phylum Acidobacteriota; class Terriglobia; order Terriglobales; family Acidobacteriaceae; genus Silvibacterium. The sequence continues at coordinate 1,558 of JBAUHD010000064.1, read as the reverse complement.
GAGCGGCGCGGACTCGAAGCTCGGTGTCGGTGTCGACGGAGGAGGTGGCCTCGTCGAGGATGAGGATGCGCGGGTCGTGGGCGAGGGCGCGGGCGAAGTTGATGAGCTGCTTCTGGCCGGTGGAGAGCGAGTTGCCGCGCTCGCGGAGGGGTTCGTTGTATCCGCCGGGAAGCGACTCGATGAAGTCGCGGACGTTGACCTGCTCGGCGGCTTGCCGGATGCGAGCGTCGTCGATTTCCGTGCCGAGGCGGATGTTGTCGGCGATGGTTCCGCTGAAGAGGAAGGGGTCCTGCATGACGACGCCGAAGTGCTGGCGCAGGCGGAGCAGATCGTGCTCGCGCACGTCGAGGCCGTCGATGAGGACGTGGCCGTGCTGGATGTCGTAGAAACGCATCATGAGGCTGACGATGGTGGTTTTTCCGGCGCCGGTGTGACCAACGATGGCGGCGGTCTGGTCGGGGTCGATGCGGAAGGAGACGCCGCGCAGGATCCACTCGATGTCGGTCATCGCTTCGAGTTCGGCGGGCGTGGCGGCGGCGATGCGGGCGGCGGTTTCGGGGTCGAGGCGCTGGTAGGTGAACCAGACGTTGCGGAACTCGATGCTGCCGGAGTTGTCTCCGGCTTTGGGGTGCGCGGGCGAAACGATTTCTGGTGTAGTGTCGAGCAGCTTGAAGACGCGCTCGCTGGCGGCCATGGCGGCTTGCAGGATGTTGTATTTGTCGCTGAGGTCCTGAATGGGGCGGAAGAAGCGGAGGGCGTACTGGATGAAGGCGACGAGGACGCCGATGGTGACGGCTCCGCGCATGGAGGCGATGCCGCCGAACCAGAGCACGAGGGCGATGGCGGTGGAGCTGAAAATTTCGACCGCCGGATAGTAGAGCGCGTAAGCCAGGATGGAATCCTTGAAGGCTATGAGGTATCCGCGATTGATGTGCTCGAAGTCATCGAAGGCGCGGCGCTGGCGGTTGAAGAGCTGGACCAGGGACATTCCGGTGACGTGCTCCTGGGTGAAGCTGTTGATGCGGGCGAGCGTGGTGCGGACGCGTCGGTATGAGTCGCGGACGTATTTCCGGAAGATCATGGTGGCGACGAAGATGAGCGGCAAAACCGAGAAGGCAATGAGTGCAAGCCACCACTCCATGCGCAGCATGACGATGATGATGAAGGCGAGGGCGAAGACATCTTCAAAAATCGCGACCACGCCGGCGGTGAACATTTCGTTCAGGGCGTCCACATCGCTGGTAAGGCGAGTGACGAGGCGACCAACGGGATTGCGGTCATAAAAACCGACGTGCATGCGCTGGAGGTGGGTGAATATCTGGCGGCGCAGGTCGAACATGATCTTCTGGCCGGTCCATTGCATCAGGTAGGTCTGGGCGAACTCGCAAAGGTAGGAGATGAGCAGCGCGCCCATGTAGATGGCGGCGATCTGGGTGATGCCGTTCCAGGGATTGGCGCTGAGCCAGCGGGCGAGCCATTCGGACTTGGCAGTAGGATGGCCGGTCATGTAGCGGTCGATGGAGACGGCGATGAGGTAGGGTCCGGCGACATCGCAGAG
>JBAUHD010000063.1:0-5112 GCA_049680085.1 Acidobacteriaceae bacterium | reverse complement strand
TGGCAGGTGATGCTTGCCGAGCTTGCCCCCGCGCTCGTTGTCGCTGATCCGGAGCATGGAGGGAAGTGTCCGGGCATTTTTGGAAAGGTGCGCGGCAACCGCATGGCCAAAGCCGGGCTGGCCAACGCCGTGTGGGACCTGGAAGCGCAGATGCGGGGGATTTCGCTCTCCGAGCTTCTGGGCGGCGTGCGCGAGACCATAGCCTGCGGCGTTTCCATTGGAATTCAGCCGACCATGGAACAGCAGTTGGCGGAGATTGAAAAAGAACTGGCGGCCGGCTACCAGCGCATCAAGCTGAAGTGCAGGCCGGGGTGGGACACAAATGTGTTTGAGGCGGTGCGGAAACGCTGGCCGGAGATTCTGTTGAGCTGCGACGCGAACTCGGCCTATCGCCTGCGTGACGTGGACCGTATTGCCGAGTGGGACCGCTTCAACCTGCTGATGATTGAGCAGCCGCTCTGGGCCGACGATTTTTATTTCCACTCCATGCTGCAGAAGCGGTTAGAGACGCCGATTTGTCTGGACGAGTCCATCCGCAACCGGAGAGACGCGCTGGCGGCGATTGAAATGGAGTCGTGCCGGGTCATCAATATCAAGGTGGGCCGGGTGGGCGGATTCAGCGAAGCCATTGCCGTGCATAACGCGGCGCAGGAACGCGGGGTTCCGGTCTGGTGCGGCGGAATGCTGGAGACGGGCATCGGACGGGCACACAACATTGCGCTGGCGTCGCTGGAAAATTTCCGGCTGCCCGGCGATGTCTCGGCGTCGAAGCGCTACTGGAAGGAAGACATCATCGAGCCGGAAGTGACGGTCTCTCCGCAAGGCGAAATTCAGGTTCCCGATACGCCTGGCCGAGGCTTCGAGGTCCGCGATGACCTGGTAGAGCGGCTAACGGTCCGCCGAGAAGAGGTCCGGGCGATGGTGACGGCTTAGCGCAAACCTTTGCCCACAAAACCAGGTCGCCCCGGCTCACGCCGGAAAAGCTGGCGAGCCATTCGTTTGTTTGACTTACGGGTGATTTTCTACAACTCATTTGTTCCGCATGACTTAGACGATTTTCTTAATCACCGTGCTAAGTCTTTTGCTTGCTATTGAGAAGAAGAAGATATTCGACAACAACATCAACTTCCGGTGACCGCCGGAGCCAGCTCTTCCTGGCCAGCGGGCTCGGAAATCTGGCGGGGTGGAGCGTAGTCGCGCTCGCAGTTGCGGCCTTCGCGCTTGGCTTCGCTGAGGGCCCGCTCGGCTTCGCGCAGCACCACCAGCGGCGAGCGTCCCCGGCTTTGTGCCAGGCCGATGCTGGCCGTCAGGGTAATGAGGTCGGGGCCGGCGGGGAACGGGCGGCGCAGCATGATGGTGCGAATGCGCCCGGCCAGGTGGCGCGCCTGGTGGGGGTTGCAGCCGGGCACGGCGAGCAGAAACGCATCTTCGCCGAAGCGTCCGAGCAGGTCGTAGCTGCGCATGTAGCGGCGCATGCGGGCGGCCACTTCGTGAAGGATTTTGTCGCCCGCCTGGTAGCCGAAATCGGCGTTGACCCTGGCGAAGTCATCAAGGTCGAACAGGAGGAAGGCAAGCGGTGTGCCCATGCGCTGCACGCGATCGGTTTCCGGGAACAGCAGGCTGAGCAGCGACTCACGGTTCCAGAGGCCGGTAAGACCATCGTGCGACGCATGGAAATCCGCGGCCTGGGTCTGCTCGCGCAACTGGCGCGCAAGTTCCTGCGCGCGGGCAGCGACGTTCAGCCGAACGCGCAACTCGAACTCGTCAACGGAACCTGCGCCGGGCCCGCAGCGCGGACAGAGAAGGAGATCGTCCACTCCAGCATCCGCGGCGGCAGCCACGGTTTCTGAATTGGCCGAGCGGATGAGGAGCATGACCCAGGACTGCTTGCTGACATCGCGACGCTTGAGTTCGGCAGCGAGATCGAAGCCGCTTGTGTCCGGCAACTGATCATCGAGCAGGGCGACTTCCGGAGGTTCCGGGCCGAGAAGAACGTGCAGGGCAGCGGCGCCGTTGGGAACCGATTCTGGCGAATAGTGTAGACGTGCGAGGGCTTCAGAAAGCTGAAGCCCAAGGGCGGCGTCAGCTGTGGCAATAAGGGCGCGCGGATCAGAGCTGGGAGGCAGATTCACGGGTCGGAAGTTCCTGCTCTGGTTATCGGGCGGCGTTTCCAGTACTTGAACCGCGGCGGGCCGGCGTCTGAAAACTCTACAGATTCACCCCGTGCAACCTGCGGCTGAAAGCAGGCATCCCACCATAAAACCAGTCTGTAATTTACCCAAACGCAAGTCGAAAATCAGCCTCAGGAGTCTTTATCATGTTTCCAGCGATTACGACTACGCACGCAATTCCTCCAGGAGCGCCCAGGGGCCGGGACCTGCGTGAAGGCACCGCGGTCCACTGCTGCCATTGCGGGACCCTTCTGGGAGAAGCTTCCGACAGGAAGAAGAGACAGGAACTGCAGGCTTCGCATCAGTGCTCGGCGAAGAACCTGGCCAAGAAGCCGGCGGCTTCGGTTCCATATAACTAGGCCCTGCATAACTAGGCCCTGCGTCGTGAGTTATGGGACGCGGAAGTGCCGTGTTTGGCGCAAATGAAAGAGGTTGCTTATCTTCAGGATGAGCGTTTTCCCAGGGCCGCGGGTTCTCCACCTTGTGTGTGCCGCTGGGTGTTTTTCTATTGATTTTCGGATAAAAAATCCTTAGAATAGAAGAAGATGGGTGCGCTCTTCCGGCTGGCGCGAAGCTACGCCGGACACCTTATTTTCTGTTAAGGACATTCATACAAGATGGCAAAGCGTCGTGGAAATCCTAATTGGGGCAAGCCGGAGCCGATTGGTCCGGTGGTCCCGACCGTGACCTCCTTCGAGCAGGTGGTCAAGGAGTTTAAGCTTACGCCCGACCAGTACGTCCGATCGACGCGGCTGCGCGAGTGGGCGCGAAGAAATCGGAACTCGAAATACATCCCGGAAGCACTGCTGGAAGCCTGGGGATTCGAGATTGAGTCCACGTTGTAATCGGAAAAATTCCAAAGACAAGAAACGCCGCCCTCGGGCGGCGTTTCTTTTTGGAGAACGGACTAAGGTAGCTGCGTGATGGAGAGGACGTTGCCATCCGGATCTTTGAACCAGCCGATTACGGCTCCGCTGGGCGCGTGCCAAAGGCCGTTCTCGTCCTGCGACATTCCCGGAAAATGCAAAAACTCGATTCCACCCTCCGCCAGTTTTCGCGCCATGCTCGGTGCGTCGGGCACCTGCCAGCCCAGCACGGTGAATGGCTGAGGCGTAAATTCAGGAATCAGGGTGGCGCGCAGCATCACTCCTTCCACATCGAAGGCAAGCGCGAAGCCATCCTCTGAGATGAGCCTGAGCCCCAGGGTGTCACGATAAAAGTTGCGCGCTTTGTCGGCATTCGATACTGGAACGAATGCCATGAGTTGATTGCCCTGTATCATTTTTCATCCTCCGGTTCAGAGTTGATGCACAGGAAGCATAGCGCGCTTTCGCAACTTCGCGCAGTGTAAACTCAGAAAAAGTGGCCCTGTAGCTCAGGTGGATAGAGCGACGGTTTCCTAAACCGCAGGTCGGAAGTTCGAGTCTTCCCAGGGTCACCAGAATTTCCTGTTGATAAGCGTAACGATACGCGATACAATGCGGAAATGATTAAGAGCTTCCAGCATAAGGGCTTGGAGAAGTTCTATAAAACCGGCAGTAAAGCCGGCATACAGCCCGAACATGCGGAGAAGTTGCGGGATCGGCTTTTAGTTCTGGATAACGCGGAAGGGCCGGACGATGTTGCGCTGCCGGGTTGGAACCTTCATCCGCTGAAAGCCGATCTTGAATACCATTGGGCAATCAAGGTCGATAGAATGTGGCGATTGACATTTGCGTTTGAAGGGACTGACGTCATTCTGCTCGATTATCAGGACTATCACTAATGACCAGGGGAACCAAATGATGACATCGATGCACAATCCTCCTCATCCGGGACGAATTCTCAGGGAGTGGCTGGACGGGCGGTCCATTACCGAAGTCGCGAACCATCTTGGAGTCTCGCGCGTGGCTCTGTCGCGGGTGTTAAATGAGCAGGCGGGGATTTCGGCGGAGATGTCGCTGCGCTTGTCGGAGGCGCTCGGCACATCGCCCGACCTCTGGTTCAAGATGCAGACGCAGTTCGATTTCTGGCAGGCTTCACGGAAGAAGCGAAAAAGAATTACGCCGCTTAAGAAAGTCGCCTGAATCCACAGGGAAAGAAAGTAGACTGGAGTTTCGACCTGCCGCGTGCGCATTTCGGCCCGTGGCCCAACCATAACAACAACGCAATGGGATGCTCGGGAAGGCGGTGAAAATCCGCCACTGCCCCGCAACTGTAAGCGCAAGCGGCCGCGTCTTGTATGAAGAGGCGGCTGGATGGTCCGGAAAGCAAGCCCACTGGAGCGATTGGCTCTGGGAAGGGAATCCGGCCAGGCGCGAGTCAGGAGACCGGTCCTGTTGTGCTTCACGGCACTTTTTCTGAAGGTGCCTTAGCCCGCGTCCCGAGGGGGACGGAGGATCATGATGCGCTATCTTCAGCGGCTTGCCTGCCGCGTATTTCTCTTTGCCGGTATTGTCCTTTTCGCCTTCACGTCGCACGCCGTCACGGTTCATGGAGTTGTGACCGACACGGTGGGGCGCCCCGTTTCCGACGCCACCGTCGCGCTGGTGCAAAATGGCCAGGTGGTGTTGAGCGCGGTTTCTCACGCCGATGGAAGCTATCAATTAAGCAACGGAAGCTCAGGGCAGTTTTATGTGCTGGCCGCCGGGAAGTCGTTTCGCCAGGTGGCGACGAAGGCGTTCTATGGAGGCGCGCTCGATTCGGTGGAGCAGAACATTGTGCTGGAGCCGGAGTGGGTGCGCCAGTCAATTGTGGTCACGGCGACGGGAACGCCCACGCCGCAGGCGCAGGTGAGCGCGTCGGTGACGACCATTCCGGAGAGCAATTTCCGCAGCCGCGTGGAGATGCCGGACGCGCTGCGGCAAGTTGCCGGGGTGAATGTGGTGCGGAGCGGCGAGCATGGCGGCGTCGCGTCGATTTTTATTCGCGGCGGCAACTCGGACGCCAACAAGGTTCTGCT
>JBAUHD010000062.1:0-8420 GCA_049680085.1 Acidobacteriaceae bacterium | reverse complement strand
AGGAAGATCGGCATGACGCAGGTGTTCGACGAGAAGGGTGAGGTTCACCCCATCACCGTCCTGCAGGCCGGGCCATGCGTGATTACGCAGTTGAAGTCGGCGGCCAAAGACGGCTATGACGCGGCGCAAATCGGGCTGGTCGAGTTTGTGAAGGCGTCGAAGATCACCAAGCCGCGGGCCGGGCACTTTGCCAAGCAGGGAGTGGATCCCGTGAAGCTGGTGCGCGAGGTTGGGGTGGAAGTGGCAAAGCCAGGCGCCGAAGTCGAAGAGCAGAACGGCAATGGAAACGGGCACGTGAAGACGGGCGACCGCGTGCTGGTGGACATCTTCTCGGACCAGAAGTACGTGGACGTGATTGGAACGAGCAAGGGGCGCGGTTTTTCGGGCGTGGTGCGGCGGCACAATTTTGCCGGCGGACCCAAATCGCACGGCCATATGTTTCAGGTGCAGGGCTCGATTGGCGCATCGTCGTTTCCGTCGCGTGTGTTTCCGGGGCAGAGGATGCCGGGACATTTCGGCGTGGACCGGACAACGGTTCGGAATTTGCGGATTCGCGGGATTGATCTGGATGAGAATCTGATCATGGTCGAAGGGGCGGTGCCGGGTCCTCGGGATGGGTATGTGCTGATTTCGAAGGCGAAAGCTCCGCCGCGTGAGCGTCGCGGGTTTGGCGGCGGAGGCACGGTCGATCCGCTGAAGGCTTCGAAGAAGGCAACGGGCAAGAAGAAATAGGGCAGCTTCTAGCTATTAGCTCTTAGCTGCTAGCTAGTTGGGTTGAATGCAAGATAGGCCGCAGGCGCGTGGCGCCGCAGTTAAGAGCTAATAGCTAAAAGCTAGTAGCTAGAAGCTAGGTAAAGACGATGGCAAATATTGACGTATTGGATCTTGGCGGAAAGGTAGTTGGCTCGCTGGAGCTGGCCGATGAAGTTTTCGGCCAGATGAACGAGGCTCTGCTATGGGAAGCGGTGAAGCATTACCGCGCCTCGCAGCGGCAGGGAACGGCGGCGACGAAGAACCGCAAGCTGGTTTCGGGCTCGGGCAAGAAGCTGTGGAAGCAGAAGGGCACGGGCCGTGCACGAGTCGGGTCGGTGCGCTCGCCTCTGTGGCGGCATGGCGGCACGGTGCATGGGCCGCAACCCCGGTCGTATGACTATGCGTTTCCGCGGAAGAAGCTGCTGGGCGCGCTCCGCTCGGCGCTGGCGGCGAAGCTTGCCGATGGGAAACTGACGGTGGTGGACAGCCTGGAGCTGAAAGAGGGGAAGACGAAGCTCTATCGCGAGGCGCTGGGCAAGCTGGAAGCGAAGCGTACGACGCTGCTGGTGGAGAACGGCAAGGACCTGGGTCCGAATCTGATCCTGGGCGCGCGCAACCTGAAGGGCGTGGAGCTGGTGCTGGACAACGAGGTCCATCCTTATGATCTGTTGCGCTACGAGCGCGCGATTTTCTCGCGGGCGGCGATTGAGGGTTTGCAGGAGTCGCTGAAGAAGACGGTTTCAAAACGCAGGAAAGCGGAGGTGGCGTAAATGCCGACGACGTATACCGTACTCCGGCGCCCGCTGATTACCGAAAAGGGTCTGGGCGTGAAAGAAACCCAGAGCACGCTGGTATTTGAAGTGGCTCCGAAGGCAAGCAAGACGGAAGTGAAGCAGGCGGTCGAGGTGCTGTTCAAGGTGAAGGTGGCCTCGGTGCGTACGGCGACCGTTCTGGGTAAAGAGCGCCGCAGAGGCAAGTACTCGGGTTTTCGTCCGGACTGGAAGAAGGCGTATGTGCGCCTGAAGGCGGGCGAGAAGATGCCGGAGTATGTGAACAATCTGTAGGGCAGCTACTAGCTATTAGCTCTTAGCTTCTAGCTGGAACTGTGGTGGGTAGGACGGAATTTTGAGTTAACGAGCTGTTTCCTGGCTAAAGGCTAGCAGCTAGAAGCTAAGAGCTAAGTATGCCGATTAAGACATATCGACCGATGACGCCGACGCTGAGGTTCAAGACCTCGCTGGTGAATGACGACATCACGACGGATAAGCCGTACAAGCCGCTGCTGGCGATCAAGCAGCGCACCGGGGGACGCCGCAACTCGGGTGACATGACCATTCGCCACCAGGGGGGCGGTCATAAGAAGAAGCTGCGGCTGATCGACTTCAAGCGCGACAAGTATGGCGTTCCAGGGCGCGTGGCGACGATTGAATATGATCCGAACCGCTCGTCGCGGATTGCGCTGGTCAGCTATGCGGACGGCGAGAAGCGGTACATCATCCAGCCGGTGGGCCTGAAAGTGGGCCAGATGGTGACGAGCGGGCCGGAGGCCGATATTCTGGTTGGCAACGCGCTGCCGCTGAAGAACATCCCGGCGGGCACGACGGTGCATAATGTGGAGCTTCGTCCGGGCAAGGGCGCGCAGATGGTGCGCTCGGCGGGATCGTCGGCGCAACTGGTGGCCAAGGAAGGCGACTACGCGCTGTTGAAGCTGCCTTCCGGCGAGACACGCCGGGTGCTGGTGGCCTGCATGGCGACCATCGGGCAGGTAGGCAACACGGACCACGAGAATGTGTCGATTGGCAAGGCGGGTCGCAACCGTTGGAAGGGGATTCGTCCGGCCAACCGCGGCGTTTCGATGAATCCGGTGGACCATCCGCACGGCGGCGGCGAGGGCAAGACTTCGGGCGGACGGCATCCGGTGACTCCATGGGGCCAGCCGACACGGGGCTACAAGACGCGGAACAACAAGCGGACCGATGCGTTCATCGTGAGCCGGAAGAGCAAGTAAAGCAGCCGCTAGCTACTAGCTTCTAGCTTTTAGCTGGTGTTGCTGAGACATAAGTTGAAAGTTCCAGCCAAGGGCTAGGAGCTAGAAGCTAGGAGCTAGTAGCTAATATGGCACGGTCTACAAAAAAGGGTCCGTTTATTGATGGGCACCTGATGGTGAAGATTGAGGCGCTGAACCTGGCGAACGATAAGAAGGTGGTTCGCACCTGGTCGCGGCGTTCGACGCTGCATCCGGACATGGTGGGGCACACGATTGCGGTGCACAACGGGCGGAAGTTTGTGCCGGTGTACGTGACGGAGAACATGGTGGGCCACAAGTTGGGCGAGTTTGCGGCGACGCGGACGTTCAAGGGCCACTCGGCGAAGTCGTCCGAGTCGAGCTCGAAGCCGCGGTAAAGCGCGAAATTGCGGTAGGGGAAGATTGACGCGGGACTTCGCCGGAGAGCGGGGTCCTGGCAGAGGACGAAGGCAATGGCATTGGAGACACGGGAATTTCGGGCGCAGGCGCGCTTCCAGCGGGTATCGCCGCAGAAGGCGCGGCTGGTGCTCGAACTGATTAAGGGCCGGGGCGTCGAAGAGGCGCTGACGACGGTCGCTTTCACGAAGAAGTCGGTCGCTCCGTTGGTGGAGAAGGTGCTTCGTTCGGCGCTGCAGAACGCGAACTATCTAAGCCAGGAGCAGGGGCTGGACGTGGACGTGGACAACCTCTACGTGAAGAACGCGATCGCCAATGAGGGGCCGCGCATGAAGCGGATTCGTCCGGCTCCGATGGGCCGCGCGTTCCACTACCAGCGGAGGATGTCGCACATCGAGGTTTTGCTTGCGGAGCGCACCGAGAGCGGGCTGGCGCGGACGGTTGGCGAGGAGCATGGGGTGGAAGCGGCTCCGGTGAAGAAGTCGACGAAGAAGAAAGCCCACGCCTCAAAAGCGGGACGTGGAGCACCCGCAAAGAAGGCGGTTGCGAAGAAGAAGGTAGCGAAAAAGGCTCCGGCAAAGAAGAAGGCCGCGAAGTAAGGTTCAGGTTGGTTTGAACAGCCCTGGTGCGGAGAACCGCGGCGAGGCTGAAGGAAGGTTGAAGAGGAAATTATGGGACAGAAAGTCCATCCTTACGGATTTCGGCTGGGCGTGAACAAGCCCTGGCGCTCGCGCTGGTTTGTGGTGCGCGACTACGACAAGCTGCTTATCGAAGATGTTCACCTGAAGAAGGAACTGAAGGAAAAGCTGAAGGCGGCGGGCGTCAGCTCGGTGGAGATCGAGCGGCCGGGCAACAAGCTGCGGCTGATTATCCGCACGGCGCGTCCGGGCATCATTATCGGGCGCAAGGGCGCGGAGATCGACAAGCTGAAGGCCGACTTGCAGAAGCGGACCAACCGCGACGTGTTCATCGACATTCTGGAGGTGAACAAGCCGGAGCTGGACGCGCAACTGGTGGCCGAGAACATCGCGCTACAGCTTGAGAAGCGCGTAGGCTTCCGCCGCGCGATGCGCAAGAGCGTGGATTCGGCGCTGCGGTTTGGCTGCAAGGGGATCAAGGTGCGCGTGTCGGGCCGTTTGAACGGCAACGAGATCGCGCGTTCGGAGTGGTACCTGCAGGGGCGGCTGCCGCTGCACACGCTGCGGGCGGACATTGATTACGGGTTTGCCGAGTCGCACACCACCTACGGGATCATCGGCGTGAAGGCGTGGATCTATCGCGGCGATATCTACCAGCAGAAGCGGCGCGAGCCGCAGGCAGCGGTGGGCACGTCGGTGTTCTAAAGGCAGCTTTTAGCTGCTAGCTCCTAGCTTTTAGCTAGTAACCGCTGGTTTGAAGGTAAGGACGCGAGGTCGCAAGGTTGAGCTAACAGCTAGAAGCTAAAAGCTAATAGCTGCTTTTGAGGGATTTCTTATGTTGATGCCAAAGAAGGTGAAGTATCGCAAGCAGCAGCGCGGCCGGATGAAGGGCAAGGCGTGGCGCGGAAGCGAGCTTTCGTTCGGCGATTTCGGGCTGAAGGTGTTGGAGTGCGGCTACATTACGGACCGGCAGATTGAAGCCAGCCGTATTGCCATGACCCGCTTCATCAAGCGCGGGGGCAAGATCTGGCTGCGGCTGTTTCCGGACAAGCCGGTGACGAAGAAGCCGGCTGAAACCCGTATGGGCAAGGGCAAAGGCGCGCCCGATCACTGGGTGGCGGTGGTGCGTCCGGGCAAGGTGCTGTTCGAGATGGAAGGCGTTCCGGCGGAGATGGCGAAAGAGGCGATGCGGCTGGCCTCGCACAAGCTTCCGCTGAAGACGCGCTTTGTGCAGCGTCATGACGCGAAGGTCGTCGTCGCGGCGAAATAGACGCGGCGGGCGGCAGGGTTTAGGGGATACCAGCTTCGAGTGTGGAGCGTGGTCCCGGAGAGAGAAGAAGAGAAGAATGGAACTCGAGAAGATTCGTAACCTGAGCGACGGCGAGCTGTCGGTGGAGAGCAACAAGACCGCCGAGCAACTGTTCCGCCTGCGTTTTCAGCTCACGCTGGGGCAGACGGACGTGGTGAAGAAAGTTCGCGGCCTCAGGAAAGACATTGCCCGCATCAAGACCGTGGTCCGCGAGCGCGAGCTTGGCGTGCACGGCGCCGAGCACAAGGCGGAGTCCAGCGTCGAGGTGAAGGCGGCGAAGAAGGCCCACGTCTCAAAAGCGAAACGTGGGGCGCCCGCACCCGCGAAGAAGGCTCCGGCGAAGAAGGCGGCGAAGAAATCAACTACGAAGAAGGAGGCGCGCTAGGTTATGAGTGAAGCTACAGAGACAGCCGCGCAGGCGAGAGAGTCGCGCCGCAACGAGAAGGTCGGGGAAGTGGTTTCGACCAAAATGCAGAAGACCATTGTGGTCGAGGTCGAGATGCGCAAGGCGCACCCCAAGTACAAGCGCGTGATGAAGACCAACAAAAAGTTCTACGCGCACGACGAGCAGAACACGGCGCGGGTGGGCGACGTGGTGCGCATTCGCGAGACGCGCCCGTTGAGCAAGCTGAAGCGCTGGAACCTGGAAGAGATTGTCCGGCGCTCGGCGCTGGCGCAAGCGGCGGAAGAAGCAGCGGCCGCTGCGAAGTAAGCGGAAGGATTAAGGAGAGACACGATGGCAGTGCAGATGAGAACCATGCTCGAGGTGGCCGATAATTCGGGCGCCCGCAAGCTCCAGGTGATTCTTCCCCTGGGCGGATCGAGCGGCAAGAAGGCCCATCTGGGAGACGTGGTGACGGCGGCGGTGAAGGAAGCCTCGCCGGACGGCCAGGTGAAGAAGGGCAAGGTGGTCAAGGCCGTGATCGTCCGCACGCGGAAGGAATCGCGCCGCCGGGACGGGACGTATATCCGGTTCGACTCGAATGCCGCCGTGCTGATTACCGACACCGGCGAGCCGGTGGGCACGCGCGTTTTCGGGCCGGTCGCGCGCGAGCTGCGCGAGAAGAAATTTTTGAAGATTGTATCGCTTGCTCCCGAGGTTCTTTAAGCGGGGCGAGAGCAGAGGAAAGAGTTTATGAGTTTGAACATACAGCGCAATGATCAGGTGGAAGTGATGTCGGGGGCCGACCGCGGCAAACGCGGGAAGGTACTGAGGGTTTTTCCCGGCGAGGACCGAATCCTGATTGAGCATGTGCGGGTAGTGAAGAAGAACGTGCGGCCCAACCCGGAGAGGAACATCAAGGGCGGCGTTGCCGAGCAGGAAGCGCCGGTGCACATTTCCAATGTGCTGCTGGTATGCCCCAGCTGCGGGCCGACCCGCATCGGTCACAAGTTTGAAGGCGATGCCAAGGTGCGCGTCTGCAAAAAGTGCGGCGCGACGCTGACGGCGAAGGTGAAGGGCAAGAGGAAATGATCGGTTGTTAGTTTCCAGTCCGCAGTTGGACAGCCACCGCTGATAACCGGGGACTCGAAACTGGGGACTCGAAACTGAAAACTAAATTGAGCACCCTCCGTAACGGTAGACGGCCTTCGCGGGCCAATCCGAGACCGGAGAGAAAGAAAAAAAGAGATGGCAGCGAGACTGAAAGAGAGATATCACAAGGAAATCAAGGGCGTGCTCCAGAAGGAGTTGGGCCTTGAGAACACGATGGCGGTGCCGCGCCTCGAAAAGATTGTCCTGAACATGGGGCTGGGCGAGGCGACGCAGAACTCGAAGATGCTGGACCCGCTGACGGCGGACCTGGCAACGATTGCCGGACAGAAGCCGGTTTCGACCAAGGCGAAGAAGTCGATTGCGGCCTTCAAGGTGCGCGAGGGAATGCCCATCGGCGCAATGGTGACGTTACGCGGCGACACCATGTATGAGTTCCTGGACCGGCTGGTTTCCGTGGCGCTGCCGCGGGTGCGGGATTTCCGCGGCGTTTCGACCAAGAGTTTTGACGGGCGCGGAAACTACACGCTGGGCATTCGCGACCAGTTGATTTTCGCCGAGATTGACTACTCGAAGGTGGACAAGCTCAAGGGCATGAACATCACGATTGTGACTTCGGCCAAGGACGACAACTCGGCGCGCGCGCTGCTGCGGCAGTTCGGGATGCCCTTCCGCGCGGCTGTGTAAACGAGAGGAACGGAACAGATATGGCAACGACAGCAAAGCGAGTCAAAGATGCACGCAAGCCCAAGTTCAAAAGCCGGCAGCACAATCGCTGCAAACTGTGCGGGCGGCCGCGCGGGTATCTGCGCAAGTTCGGCCTGTGCCGTTTGTGCTTCCGTCAGTTGGCGCTCAGGGGAGAAATTCCCGGAGTGGTGAAGAGTTCCTGGTGAGGACTGGCCGTCCAGGCACATGCGCCTTCGGCGCACGACAAGTTCGCGTGAGCACGAATCACGCTTAAGACATTCCCGCTGGTTCTCGCCAACGCGAGCGAACGGGGGATGAAGGAGAAAAGATGAGTTTGACCGATCCTGTAGCAGATTTCCTGGCGCGTTTACGCAACTCGATCCGGGCGCGGCACCAGAAGCTGGACGTTCCGGCCTCGAAGCTGAAGACCGAGATCGCCCGCATCCTGAAGGAAGAGGGCTACATCGCCAACTACAAGGCTGCCGAAGAGAACGGCCACAGCGTGCTGCGCGTGTACCTGAAGTACGGCGCGAATAACGAGGCGGTGATCCGCGACCTGGCGCGGATTTCGCGTCCCGGCTGCCGGGTGTATGTGGGCCGCGACGAGATCAAGCGGGTGCAGGGCGGGCTGGGCATCAGCATCATGACCACCCCGCGCGGCGTGATGACCGGACGCCAGGCAAGGCGCGAAGGCGTAGGCGGAGAAATCTTGTGCGAGGTTTGGTAACGCTTGCCGCGTCGGGCGGACGCGCGCTTCGCGCGCAGTTCCGTGCGGGGGATTGACGGAAGTGGCCGTGCCGATGGCACGGATTGAGATTTGTAGTTAGGTTGAGCAATGAAAGTGCAGGTCCCTCCGCTACGCGCCTTCGGCGCTCCGGTCGGGATGACAAGGGTAAGGGGCAAGGGGAACTTGCCGGGCTGCAGTGGAACGATGGGTTGAGAGATTCATCGGGACTCGCAAGCCATAAAGGAATTTGAATATGTCGCGTATAGGAAGACAGCCGATTCCGCTCCCCGCGGGCGTGAAGTATTCGGTCGAAGGCAACACGGTGGTTGTGGAAGGCCCAAAGGGCAAGGTGCAGCAGGTGATTCCGGCGGGGATCAAGCTGGAGACCAGGG
>JBAUHD010000061.1:0-2921 GCA_049680085.1 Acidobacteriaceae bacterium | reverse complement strand
TGGATGGCGCACCACCAGGGCATGGCGCTGCTTGCGATTCTCAATCTGCTGGAGGACAACATTGTGCAGGAGTGGTTCCACGCCAACCTCCTGTTTCAGGCCAACGAACTCCTGCTCCACGAAAAGCCTGTCCGGACCTCCGCACTCAAGGCGGAGCAGAGGAAGAACCGACAATCGTAGAGCCGCCTACGCCATGAAGTATTTCGCCTGCGGATGATGAATCACAAAGGCGTTCGTGCTCTGCTCCGGGTCCATGTGGAAGCCTTCAGTAAGCCGCACGCCGATGTTCTTCTCCGGCTCCAGCAGATCGAATATCTTCGCCTGGTCCTCCAGGTTGGGGCACGCCGCAAAGCCGAACGAATAACGCGACCCGCGATACTTTTGGTGGAAGAGGTCCTTGACGAGCGCGGCGTCCTCGCCTCCAATGCCCAGCTCCCGGCGAACGTTTTTATGCATCACCTCGGCCACGCCCTCGGCGGCCTCCACGCTCAACCCGTGCGTGTAGAGATAGCGGGTAAAGTCCCCCGCGTCAAACAGCTTCTTCGTCTCCTCGCTGGCTTGACGCCCGATGGTGACGACCTGGAAACCGATCACATCCATCTGGCCGGAGCTTTTCGGCAGCAGAAAATCCGGAATCGACAGCTTGCGCCCGTCCCTCTGTCTTGGGAACGTGATGCGCATGCGTTCTTTCGTTGGGTCTTCGGGTTGATAGATCACCACATCGTTGCCTTCCGACTGCGCCGGAAAAAATCCATACACCGCCTGCGGATGGAACCAGCCGTTGGCCTTGATCTCCGCCTTCAACGCCTCAAACACAGGCCGATACTTCTCCTCCACCAGCCGAACGTAATCCGTCGCGGAAGCCGTCTTCAACTGCCACTGGTTTTTGAACAGGGCAATTTCATTGACGAACGAGAAAACCTCGTCCAGATCAAAATCCTTTTTCACCCGCACGCCAAAAAACGGAGGCACCGGAATATTTGGAGCAGGCTGCACCCACGCGGACCGCTCCGTCGAAACCGGCTTCCCCGCCGCGGCCTCAGCTTCGATCACCGCCGGCGGTTTTACAAACACCTTCACCGTCCGGCCTTCTTCCAGCCGTCTCTCGCGCGCGTCATCCGTCGTCAGATCGCTCATCACGTGCAAGCCGGCGAAAGCGTCCTCCGCGTAGAACACGGCGGAGGAGTATTCCTTCCGCAAATCGTCTTCCACATACTTGCGCGTGAGCGCGGCGCCGCCGCAAATTACCGGCATCTCCAGTTGCAGGCGTTGGAGGTCCTGAATCACGTACTTCATCTCCAGCGTGGACTTCACCAGCAATCCGCTGAGGCCGATCGCGTCCGCCTTATGCTCCTGCGCGGCCTTGATGATGACATCGCCCGGCTGCTTGATGCCGAGATTCACCACCTTGTAGCCGTTATTCGACAGAATGATATCGACAAGATTTTTGCCGATGTCGTGTACGTCGCCCTTCACGGTGGCCAGCACAATGGTTCCCTTCTGCGAGCCTTCGGCCTTTTCCATCTTCGGCTCAAGATACTTGACCGCCGCCTTCATCACCCCGGCGGAATCGAGCACCGACGGCAACTGCATCTTGCGCGCGCCGAACAACTCACCCACCGTCTTCATTCCGTCCAGCAGCACCGTGTTGATCAGGTCCAGAGGGGTGTAGGTTTCGAGCGCGATTTCCAGGACCTGCTCCAGCGACCGCTTATCCGCGCCGTGCCCAATGGCTCGCTCGCCGCGGATAATCAACTGCTTCAGCTTGTCCTCGGTCGAAAGCGACTCGATCGCGACCTCGTCTTCGGGCGGCGCGTTCTTATCCACTCCGCTGAAGTGCGCCATGTACACCTGCAATGGATCGCCTTCCGACCTGTCATGGAAGATCAGCTTGCGCGCCAGTTCGACCTCGCGCTCCGGAATTTTGTACAACGGATAAATTTTGGAGTAGTTCACGATAGCCGCGTCCAGACCGCGATCCACCGCTTCCTTCAGGAATACGCTGTTCAGCACGCGACGCGAATAGGCGCTCAGCCCAAAGCTGATGTTGCTCACACCCAGAATCGTCTTCGCCTCGGGTAACTCCTGCTTGATGAGCCGCACCGCTTCCAGCGTCTCCATGCCCGCGTTGCGATACTCTTCCTGCCCCGTCGAAATCGGAAGCGTCAGCGGATCAAAGAGAATGTCGCGGCCGTGAATCCCATACTTCTCCGTCGCGAGCGCGTAGATGCGCTTCGCTACGGCGAGCTTCTTCTCCGCTGTCAGCGCCATTCCATCTTCATCAATGGTCAGCGCAATCACCGCCGCGCCGTAGCGCTTGGCCATGGGCAGCACTTTGCTGGTGCGCTTCTCGCCGTCTTCCAGATTCACGGAGTTGATGATCGACTTGCCCGGAATTCGCTTCAGCGCCTCTTCGACCACCTCGGCTTCGGTCGAATCCACCATAATGGGCGCCGGAACCCGCGTCGCGATCTTTTCCAGCACCGCGTTCATGTAGGCCTTTTCGTCCTCGCCCACAATCGCGCAGCACAGGTCGAGCATCTGCGAGCCTTCCGCCACCAGCTTTTTCGCCAGCGCCAGAATCCCGTCGTAGTCTCCGGCCTTCACCATGTTCTTGAATTGCTCGACGCGGGTCGTCGTGTTCATCTCCTCGGCGACGACAACCGGCTGGCCGTCAATCTCCAGAGGAACCACGCTGAAGGCACTCGACGCCACGCTCTGCGGCTTCACGTCGCGCTTGGCCGGCTTGGCGTCCTTCACCGCTTCCGCCACAGCCCGCAGATGCTCCGGAGTTGTCCCGCAGCATCCGCCCACTACCTGCACGCCGTATTCGGTCACAAACCGCTTGTGATACGAGGCCAGTTCCGCGGGCGTAAGTTTATAGACAGCGTGCCCGCCCTCGTTCTGCGGCAAGCCCGCGT
>JBAUHD010000060.1:0-1511 GCA_049680085.1 Acidobacteriaceae bacterium | reverse complement strand
AGCGCGGCCTGCGCATTCATGAGGAGAAGAAGACGCCGGCCTCGGGCGGCGCGGGCAACGTGATCAAGCTGACGATTCACACGCGGTCGGGCGACGTGACCGCCAGCGGCACGGTGCTGCACGGAGTTTCCGCGCGGCTGCTGCGGTTGAACGGCATCGACATTGAAGCGCCGCTGGAAGGCACGCTGCTCACGCTGCGCAACCAGGATGTTCCGGGCGTGATTGGTCGCATCGGGACGATTCTTGCGGACTACAAAATCAACATTGCCAATTTCGCGCTGGGACGCGAGGGGCGCGTGCCGCAGGGCACCGCGCTGGCTGTGGTGCAGGTGGACGGCGCGGTGACGGAAGACGTGCTGAAGGCGCTGCGCGCCGTCGATGCGATTCACGAAGTGCGCGTGGTCAGCCTGGGCGCGAAGCCGCAGCCGGTAGAATAAGGAACGTCAGGAAGGGAGCCCCGTGCCGCTCTACGAATATCGCTGCAAACAGTGCGGACATCAGTTCGAGAAAATCCAGAGCTTCAGCGCGCCGGAGGAGAAGGTGTGTCCGGTGTGCGGAGGCGAGGTGGAGAAGCTGATCTCCGCGCCGGCCTTTCAGTTCAAGGGCTCTGGGTGGTACGTCAACGACTACGCGGCGAAGGGGAATGCCAAAGCGGCTTCGGGGCCTAAAGAGGGTTCGAGCGACAGCAAGCCGGCGGCGGCGGAGAGCAAGGCGGCCTACTCGTCTGAAACCAGCAGCAAGCCCGCAGCCTCAACTTCGACAAAGAGCGAGTGAACCTTCACCCGCTTCTCCTGAACTTTTACGAGGATTTTTTCTTCGGAACCTTTGCGCCGGAGCGGCGCGCCTCGGAAAGCCCGATGGCGATGGCCTGTTTCGGGTTGGTGACTTTCTTTCCGCTACGGCCCGACTTCAACTTGCCCTGTTTCATTTCGCGCATCTCGCGCTCGACGGCTTTTCCGGCGGTGGGGCTGTATTTGCGCGTGCTGGATGAGTTCTTCGCCGCGCTCCTCTTGGCGTGACTCTTCACGGCGGATGAGGATTTCTTTGTCGACGATGACTTTTTTGAGGATGAAGATTTCTTTGCTGAACTCTTCTTTGCTGCGCTTTTCTTCTTTATTGCCATGAGTGTTCCTCCACGCAGGATGGGACGCGCGCGAAAACCAACGGGTTGCCGCAGATTGGGCAACCCGTTTGAGTGAATACGCCGCGCTTACTGCTCTTTGAGCGAGGTCATATCGATCACGAAGCGGTATTTCACATCGGCTTTGAGCATGCGCTCAAAGGCTTCGTTGATCTTCTGAATGGAAATGATTTCGATGTCGGAGACGATGTTGTGATCTGCGCAGTAGTCGAGCATCTCCTGCGTCTCCGCCATGCCGCCGATGATGGAGCCGGAGAGAGAGCGGCGCTTGAAGAGCAGGTTTCCCATTTGGATCACCGGTGGCCGGTCAGGTAGTCCGACCTGGCAATACATGGCGTCGCGCTTGAGCAGCGGCAGATAAGCATTGAGG
>JBAUHD010000059.1:0-4402 GCA_049680085.1 Acidobacteriaceae bacterium | reverse complement strand
CGCACCAGGTGTATTACTCGCTGGCGGGGCGCGAGTATGAGTGGGAGTTGATGCCGCTGGGGCTGGACCAGAAGGTCGGCGCGCTGGTGTGGAGTCCGTTGGGATGGGGACGGCTGACGGGAAAGATAAGGCGCGGGCAGCCACTGCCGGAGGTGAGCCGTCTGCACAAGACAGCGGAAAACGGCCCTCCGGTGGACGAGGAGTATTTGTACAAAGTGGTGGACGCGCTGGATGCGGTCGCGCAGGAGACGGGGAAGAGCGTTCCGCAGATTGCGCTGAACTGGCTGCTGCAACGGCCCACCGTGGCCAGCGTGATTGTGGGCGCGCGCAACGAGGAGCAGTTGCGGCAGAACCTGGGGGCGGCGGAGTGGAATCTTACCGCGGAGCAGGTGGCGAAGCTGGATGCGGCCAGCGCGGTGACTCCGGTCTATCCCTACTGGCACCAGCGGCAGTTTGTGGAGCGGAATCCGCTGCCGGTGTAGGTGGAAAGCTGTTTCGGCTGCTGATGGATTACACAGAGGTGAGCAGAAGGACGTAGGCGAAGTGCTTTACGCAATTACTTCTCGGGAGCCGACTTGAACGAAGCCGCTTCGCGGCGAGCGCATGTGCGACCTATGGTCGAGACATGAAACCTTCGGTATCGTTGACTGTGCATCCGTAGGAAGTCGCTTTCGCGAAGTCGCAGGGGCTTCCTAAGTTGTCTTCGATGAATCGACAATTCGCGAATGTGCAATCGACAAACCTACTATCGGGAAAGGCACAGCCCCGGAAGACGCAGTACGAAAAGTTACAGTCGATGAGATTGGAGGCGGAGAACAGGCCCCAGTACCAATCGATGTTGGTAAACGAGCAAGTCACGAAATCAGAGCAAATGATCTGCCCGTCAATCGAAATGTCCCGGAATTCGCAGAACTTGAAATGGCTCTCGTCCCACTCAACTTCGATGAGGTTGCGTTTGTCAACGGTTTTTGATCGCAGCTCCATGGTTTGTTTTAACACCTATAGATAGAGCATCGCTCTTGCACCGCACTTGTAGGGGAAGTCAGCGCCGGGGAAACTTGGTCGCGGAGTGGATCATCACCAAAAACCGGCTTTCGTTGACGAAGGCAAGTGTGCTTGGGTTTGATTGCCAAGGTCACGCTCGCTGTGCCGAATCGATCCCAAAGAAAAATGCGTGAACCGTCGTAAACGTCATTTTTGCGGGTGCTGCTATAAGCTGCGGAGGTAGTTCTGGATTTCCGGCGTGCTCCAGTCCTGGGCGCCGATGAACTTGCGGCGGATGATTCCTTTTTTATCGATGATGTAGGTTTCGGGCGGCCGCGCCGTTCCAAACGCGAGATTGGACTTGTCGGTGGTATCGAGCACCACCGTCATGTTATGGAGCTGGTAGTCGGCGACGTACTGGCGGTAGTCGGCAGGTTCGCTGTCAAAGGCCACGGCCACCACGACGAGGTTGGGAATTTTCTGCTGAAGCTGTTCGAGCGAGGGCCACTCGGCGGCGCAGTAGCTGCACCAGGACGCCCAGAAATTGAGCACGACGGTTTTGCCCCGGTATTGGCTGAGGCTTACGGTTTCGGCTCCGTCTTGAATGGTGAAGTTGGGCGCGCGGTGGCCCAATTCGTAGGGATAGCTTCCGCGATTGCAGCCTGTGGCGGCGAGCGCGAGGCTGGCGGCCAGGGCCGCGGCTCGAAGAATGGTTCGACGGCTCACACCCTTCATCATACGAGCCACTGCGTCAGTGGGTGCGGTCGACCAGATACTGCGCCACAGCTTTGAGGCCGTCGGCGTGTTCGCCGAAGGCTTCGAGTTCGGCGAAGGCCTGGCCGATGAAGCGGGCGGCATCCCGGCGCGAGGCTTCGAGGCCGAAGACAGCGGGCCAGGTGGCCTTGTCGCTGGCTTGGTCCTTGCCGGCGGTTTTGCCCAACTGCTCGGAGCTTTGCGTCACGTCCAGCACGTCATCGACGATCTGGAAGGCGAGCCCGGCTTTGCGCCCGAAGGCGGTGAGGCGGACGGTGTCCATGTGCGAGGCGCCGGCGTAAAGGCCGCCGGTGACGACGCTGACGCGCAGCAGGGCGCCCGTCTTGGCGCGGTGGATGGCGATGACGCTCTCCGCCGTGGGCGTGGAGTGTTCGCCTTCGAGATCGAGCACCTGGCCGCCGATCATGCCTTCGATGGTGCCGGTGGCGGCGGCGACGAGGCGAATGATTTCGACGGTTATGGATGCCGGACACTCCAGACCGGCCAGCGTTTGATACGCGAGAGTCTGGAGCGCGTCTCCGGCGAGAATGGCGATGGCTTCTCCGTAGGCGACATGGCAGGTGGGCTTGCCGCGACGCAGGTCGTCGTTGTCGAGCGCGGGCAGATCATCGTGGATCAGGGAATACGTGTGGAGCATTTCAATGGCCGCGCCGAGCTCTTCAATTCCAGCGGGGAGGCGTCCGCGAGCGATCATGCGCGCGGCCTCGTAGGCGAGGATGGGGCGAAGACGCTTGCCTCCGGCGAAGGCGCTATGGCGCATGGCCGCATGGATGGACGCGGGCACCTGGGTCGCAGGCGGCAGAAGGCGTTCGAGGGCGCGGTCGGTGATCTCGACACCGGAGTGGAGGATATCTTTCAACTGAAGCTCAGCTTGCATTTTGAATCATGATACTTGATGAGCCGCCGAGCTTCGCAGAAAAATTGGGTAGAGTTCCAGACCGCCCAAGGCGACACGCGAAAAGAGGGGTGCCTCTCCGTGGATCGCTACGCTAAAAATGGTAGATCGCTTCTGAGATGTTGAGTTGTTTCAACTCATTCTGAGGCACGCGGAATACTCCACGTATTTGATTGATTTTTCTCACAGCAATCTGGACGTGTGTTTTCTTCCAGAACCCCGCGTTCGGGTACAGTTCCTCGCCTTCCGGGAGCAGAGCGCGAACCGTGTCGTAGTCAATTTCGGCCCCTTTGTTGCTCTCGTGCAGGTGGGTAATGACCGCTCGATCCAGCAATCGAAGCGCCAGGTTGCCGGGTTTTCCGGCTTTGGCATCCTTGTTCTCAAGCATAGGCTTATTGCGAAGCCGTTGAAGGTTCGCATAGGAACTGTAGGCGGCCTCCACAGCTTGAATTCCTCCCTGGGTGGTGAGATCCAGGCAGTTGCCCAGTTCGATTACAGCGCCAACAACGGACGAGAGTTCCCCTTTGCATTCTTTGGCCCAGTGATAGGCTCTCAGAACATCCCATTCCCAGAAATAGGCTCCGCTTCCGAGCCAATCGTAGTTATTGTTGCTGATCTCAAAAGAAGAACCGCCCAAAAGCGCCTGGGCGGTCTTGATATCGCATCCGTGATAGCCGAGGACTATCGGCAAGAGGCCGAAGTCTCCCGGAATGGAAGGGAAGGCTCGCCATTTTCGTCGATGAGACCTTCTTTCTGAAGGAGGGCGGTCGCTTTCTCCGGCGTATCGTATTCGTCATGGATTCGCAGGAAGTATTCTCTGAGCTTCTTCAGGTCGTTTTCTCCCATCTCAGCCTCCACTCAAATTACAGACAAGTTTAACACGCTCTATGGTGTCAGGCGCAGCGTGTGCACAGTCTGCGTCTGGATGGCGGCGGGGGTGAAGGGGAGCGCGAAGGTCTTGTCGTTGTACCAATAGGGCCACTGGTCGCGATAGTACGGGCTTAGCGGGTCCTCCGACTCGCCCATCACGATGTTTTCCGTGGCGGCGTCGGGGTTGCTCCAGTCGAGGGTGAACCGCTGCGAGGGGCCGAAGGTGTGGCCGGCCTGCTTGACGGTGGTAATGTCTCCGGACTGCGGCTGGGGACCGGTTCCGGTCCATTTTTTGAACCAGGGAATGCGGCTGTAGAGCGGGTGTTCCAGATCGATGGGATGGGCGTTGCCGTAGCGCCAGCTTTTCAGGTCCGCGGGCGCGTTGTCGAGTCCCTTCTGAACGACTGCGGCGAGAAAATCGTCCCATGTGCCGTAACCTGACGGGAGCCATCCGGCTGGATTGTTGGTGATGAGCTGCTCGCGCGCGAATTCACTTTCTGACCAGTGGTAGAGCTTCCATTCGTCGCCGAGTCTGGGCTGAAGAATCATGGGCCAGAAGGCGTTTTTGGCGGCTTCGAGGATGGCCGCGGGTGCGGAGTCGATGCCGAGCACGCCGTCCCAGGTGCGCATGAGGTCGGCGGCTTCGCGCAGACGCGGGTTGGTGTTTCCGGCGTGGTCGATGGCGTAGGCGAAGCGCTGGGCGAGCTCCTGATCGACTTCAGAGTAGACGTCGGTCTGGAGCGTGAGCATGTCCTGAGGCGTGAGGTTGTTCTTGCCCGCGAGCCATTTCCAGATGCGCTCGTTACGGTAAGGGTCGGCCCATTGATCGCTGATGGCGTAGAGATAGTTGTCTGGAGTCATGCGCGCGTTGGCGGTGGC